>CATMVR010000417.1 GCA_950075905.1 uncultured Persicitalea sp.
TCTGCCCATTTTGCTGATCCAGGAATTCGAGGGCCGTATCTGTGAAGATGTCGGTAGAAAAACCTTTTTTGGTTTGGTCGGTGAAGGTGCCGTCGGGCTGCAGATCGCGGACAGGTACCTCAAAGTGGTTGGCCATGCCGCCCAGCAGCACGTTTTTGGCTACGTCGAAGCTGGTACCTACTACTTCGGGCTCGTTGTGCCACTTGCCGGTCAGGAAAGTAGTGTAGCCCTGCTTTTGCAGGTGCATGGGCAGGGTGTATACGCCTTTCAGCTTATCCTTGACCCGAAAATAACTCTGTCCGCTCATGAGCATGGCCCGGCTCGGTGCGCATACGGCCCCGTGGTGCCCACCCAGAATGTAGGCGCGGCTAAACAGGGTACCCTGCCGGGCGAGGCTGTCGAGCACGGGCGTTTTCACGTAGGTATTCCCGTAGCAGCCCAGGGCATCGGCCCGCAGGTCGTCGGCAAAGATGAACAGGATGTTGGGTTTGGCCGTTTGGGCCAGGGTAAGTTCTGTGCTGAGCAAGGAGAGCAACAAAAAAAAGGACAGAAAAGGGCTTTTCATAACAGTGGTTGTTTGCTTCCATAAGGCGCTTTTATGAAAAATCTACGGCAAAAATGAAAAGTATCTCATTCCTGAATCGATAGCAGCAAACTACCGTAGGCCAGGGCTCCCAGAATAAAGGCCCAGTAGCGGCTTTCGCGCTCTTCGGGTAGTTCTTCTTTGAGTACATTCAGCACGATACCCCCTCCCACAAAGGCTAGCACCAGTGCCAACAGCGTGTGGGATAGTTCAACAAAGAAACCTATCGCCCAGCCGGCAATGAGGGCCAGTACGAGTATCCAGCGACCAGTATGTACGTAGCGGTCTTTGTGGTGTTCGAGCAGGCCGAAGTCATTGACCATAAAATGCAGGGCCATGGCAATGGAAAACAGCAGGAGTTGGGTAAAAGCGCCCTCTTCCCGCGTGAACAGCAGGTAGCCGATCAGGGCGTTATACACGGCAAAAGAACCTATGTGTATCCAGAAAACCCCCGCCGAGGGGAGGTCCTGTTTGGCCTGTTCCTGTTTTTTCTGGCGGGAGAGAATAGCCGCCCGTTCGAGGCCATAGAATACAATCAGACCTACCAGGGCCACAATATAGACGTGGTGCCGGAGGAACGCCTCGCCTGGCAGCCGGTCTTCGACGTGCGTTTGCCCCTCGTTCAATTCGGGAAAAAGGTGCAAAAAAACGTAGGCAACTGAGACCCCACCAGCCATCGAAAGCCAGATGCTGCGGGGAACACCGGAGAGCGTTTTGAGCCGGGTACCCAAAAAATGGATCAGGGCCAGAATAATAACCGGCCACACGGAAATGTAGGTTGACATGTTGCTGTTGAATAGTAGCTGTTGCTACAAAAGCAAAAAAACCGGGCCGGTTAGGCAGCAATCCAGTGGTTGGGGACAGCGCACGGCTTGCCTGCAAAATGATTCCCGCAGGGGTATACGAGATTTCTGCCCGATGCCTCGCAGGAGGTACTCAGAGCCGAGCAAAGCGAAATTCAGAAGTTCCGGAAATGGGGACTGGACATTGAGCCGTACCAGGTGGATTTCTATCAACGCTATCAGGAGATTTTCTCCGCGTACAACAATGGGAAAGACGCCGTTACCATAGAAGAGACCTTCCGGAAGCTCATAGAATTTATAAACCAATGCAGATGAGATTGATGTAAAGACTAACCTGGTTTATCAGCACCTTAAACTACAATATACGGGAGGAGGGCAAAGTGTATATGGATAAGGCGGTATTTGTAGATACCCAACAGAGCAGGTGCTGATGGGCAGAATGAGGGTGATAAAGAGGGTGGTATGTACGGGCCTGGTAGTGGGGTTGGATTAAAAGTCGCTTCTGAGGGCTTCGGGTTTTAGGGGTATGAGCGCATTGCCCAGTTTGGAGGCGTCTACCGGAATCCGTTCCCGGATTAAACGGGTGCCCACCACGTAGGCTTTGGGACAGTTGACGGCATCCACGGCCAGCAATTCACCCTCTTTCAGGTACCAGACCGAAAAGCTATCCGGACCTTCGGTTCGGACTACCGTATCATCGTAGCCTTGGGAAAGCCCTGTCATTTGGAGCTTCACGTCGTATTGATCCGACCAAAACCACGGCAGTGCGTTATAGGTCGGCTGCTTGTCGCACAGGGCGGCGGCGGCTACCTTGGCCTGGTCCACGGCATTCTGTACCGATTCCAGCCGGATGTAGCGGCCATAGTGGGGGTTAAAATGCGAGGTGCAGTCACCAATGGCATAGATGTGCCCGTCGCTGGTGCGGGCAGTGGCATCTACCCGGATGCCGTTGTCCAGCGTCAGGCCGGCTGTCGCGGCCAGTTCGGTATTGACTACTATGCCGGCTCCTACCAGAATCAGATCGGCTTCGCAGGTACTGCCATCGTTAGTGCAGACCAGCGTGCTGTTGCCTTTCTGCGCCACGGCCGTGACTTGCCTGCCCGTATGAATGGCTACGCCGTGCCTTTGGTGCAATTCGCAGAAGTAATCAGACATTCGGGGAGAAGTGACCCGGCTCAGCAGGCGTGACTCCTTTTCCAGGAGAGTGACGGCAACCCCCAGCTTGTGGAGGGATGCGGCGGTTTCGAGTCCGATGTACCCACCCCCGATGATGACTGCCCGGCATTTTTTTTGCTTCAAAACTGCCTCCCGGATACCCTCGATGTCTGCGGCCGTCCGGAGTGGAAACACGCCCGGTACCTGACCCAGGCCTGGAACGGGGGGGAATAAGGGCCGGGCACCGGTAGCCAGTACCAGCTTGTGGTAAGGCTGTCGGCTGCCATCGGCAAGCCGGAGATACCGGTACCGGCTCTCAATAGCAGCTACCCGCACACCCAGCCGGAGCTCGATATTTTCCTTGTCATAGGCCTCGCGCGGTTTCAGGGCAAAATCCCCGATTGCCCTGGGCTCAGCTAAAAGTACCTTTGACAGGGGAGGCCGTTGGTAGGGTAGGTGGGGGTCCTGGTCGAGTAGGAGGATCGGCCCGGCGTACCCCTCGTGTCGTAAGGCAAAGGCGCAGGCTACCCCGGCATGGCTGGCTCCCACAATACATACGGGGGGCTGGTCGGTCACAGATTGCATAGGCGGCTAGCGGGCAACGTGAAGAACCAGACCGTCCAGGTCTTCGGTGATCTGCACCTGGCAGCCCAAGCGGCTGTACTCGGTGACATTGTCGTTCAGTTCGAGCATATCGCTTTCGATGTCGCCGGGCGGGCCAACGATAGCCATGTATTCAGGCGCTACGTGTACATGGCAGGTAGCGCAGGAGCATACCCCGCCACAATCGCCGTCGATGCCCCTGACCCCTTGCCTGACTCCCAGCTCCATGATGGTCCCCGCTGCGGCCTCGGTGGTAATTGTCTCATTCTCGCGGGTAATGAAGGTTATCTTTGCCATAGTTGGTTCTGCTTAGTTGTTTTGCTGTAAGGGATTGAATTTTACCTGTATCCGGTGAAAACCGACCTTGCGGCGAAATTCACCCCAATCCTCATTATTTTCCTCGTACTCGTGAATCTCCATGGTGCTCACGCGACTGGCCAGGGTAGTCAGCAGGGTTTTTAAGACCAGCCGGGCGTGGGTGGCACCCAGGCAGTTGTGGTGTCCGAAGCCAAAGCCTACGTGCGGGTTGAGGGCACGGTCCAGGACTACCTCGTTGGGATTCTCAAAGGTGGAGGCATCACGGTTGGCGGAGGCCCAGCAGAGCGACACACGGCTGTCGGCCCGTACGGCGTGGCTGCATACTTCGGTGTCGGTGGCCGCTACCCGGCCCATGTGCGTGAGGGGAGAGAAGTACCGAATCAGTTCCTCCACGGCTTTTCCGGCCGTCTCCGGTTCCCGGCGCAGGCGTTCGAGTTGGTGGGGGTGCTCGGCCAGGTAGGCGATCGAATTGGTAATGGCGTTGATGACCGTATCCCGGCCACCCGCGAAGGTCAGGATCATCACTCCGCTGACCTCCTCCCTGGTCAATGTTCGGCCCTGTGCCCGTGAGGCCAGCAGTACCGAGTAGAGGTCTTCGCCCGGCTGTTGGAGGGCTTTATCAATCTGCTGGTCAATGTAGTCGTACAGAATGCTGGCCTTCTGGCTATCGAGGGCTTCCCCTTCGCTGCGGAACACATGCGTTCCCCAGCCGATCCAGGTTTCGGCTTCGGCCAACGGCACATTCAGCAGCAGGGTCAAAGCCTGGGATTGCAGCCTGAGAGCCAGCTCGCTGACTACCTCCACAGTACCTTTTTGTACTACGCTTTTAATCAGTTCGGAAACCAGCCCAGCCAGGGCTATCTGGTAGTCCGGCTGCTGTGGTCGCCTGAACCAGGATTCCAGCAGAGCCCGGTACTCGGTATGTTCGGGAGGGTCCATCTCGAACGGAATCTGCCGGGTCTGCCGGATACTAACCTCAGAGGGCACCACGATGCGCCCGGGTGTCACACCAGATCGGAAGCTCTGCCAGTCGCGGGCGGTTTTGCGCACGTCTTTCAAGCGGAGCAGCATCAGTACGGGATCATTCTGATCCTCAACCTCCCCGAAGCCCCGGGTTTCTCTTGCCAGCCCGAAGGGATCGGGAAATGTACTTGCCTTATCTGAATAATTATCCATGTTTTCGAAGGTTGAGGCTGATAGATTAGTAGAAATATTTCGCGTGCCCTAGCCCTCCCGTAGCGTGGAGCGGAGAACACCTATTTTTCATGCGTCAAAAACGAGTACCCCTTTGGCATTTTTTCCCGAAAGCATATCTTCAAAGGCCTGGGGCAGGCTATCGAGCGGATAGGTACTGGTCACCATTTCGTCCAGCAACAGCTGCCCTGCTGTGTAAAGGTCAAGAATCCGGGGGAAGTCTACCTGCGGCCGGGCTTTGCCGTAGAGGGGGTTGATGTATACCTTGTCCCACTCAAACAGGTTCATGTCGATGGTGATTTCCTGCTCGATGCCGCTGACCTGTACCGCCGTTCCGGCGTTGCGAACCATAGCCAGCGGTGCAGCTCCGAGTTCCGGTATGGCCGTGCATTCAAAGGCGTAGTCAGCGCCACGACCTCCGCACAGGGCCCGTACCTGTTTGGCCGCCTCCGTTAGCAGCCTGTCTGTCGGTTCGGCGCAGATGAGGTCTGTGGCCCCGAAACGGCGGGCCAGGGCCAGGCGGTCGTCCTTGATGTCGATGGCGATGATACGCGTGGCACCACTGACCCGCGCGCCCTGAATGACATTGAGACCGATCCC
>CATMVR010000418.1 GCA_950075905.1 uncultured Persicitalea sp.
CTCGCGGGCAAAATGCACGGCCACCGCGCGGCCAATGCCGCTGTCGCCTCCCGTGATGAGCGCCACTTTGCCTTCCAGCTTGCCACTGCCCCGGTAGTTATCCCGGATGATCTCCGGCTCGGGGTTCATCTTATGCTCTTTACCCGGTTGTTTTTCCTGGGTTTGTCCTTTGGTGTCTATGTCTTTGGCCATGCTTTTGTATGGTTTGGTAATGATAACGCTGACAGCGTTTAGAACGCTGTCAGCGTTTCCTGGTTACCAACGAAAACATTGTGCCACGCTAGGTTGTCTACACATATACCCGACAAGTTTCGTACCTTCGTGTTGCTTCTCCAAAAGAATTACCATAAACTACTAAAACTTCTACCCCAACCATGAAAGCCAACATCCCTCCACTTTTTCCCGAACAGTACTACCATATATACAATCGGGGAATTAATGGGGAGGATATTTTCAGGGAAGAGAAAAATTACTTTTACTTTTTGGAGAAATATGCCAAACATGTAGAACCAGTGGCTCAAACCTACGCCTACTGTCTATTGAAAAATCATTTTCACTTGCTTGTCAGTATCAGAACCGAGGACAAAATCAGAAATCATTTTCCCGAAAAGTCGAAAGACAGTATCGACAAACTGGTAAGCCAACAGTTTTCACACCTATTTAATGGCTACGCTCAGGGAATTAACAAAACATACATTCGAACGGGTGGCTTATTCGAGACTCCCTTCCGTCGAATACACATAGATCAGGATGCCTATTTCTGCCAGGTTCTTTTTTATATACATGCCAATCCACAGAAACACGGTTTTGTGAAAGATTTCCGCGAGTACCCTTACTCCTCGTTTCATATTTATGAAAGCCGTAAGTCCACCAAACTGATGCGGGAGGATGGTCTGAATTGGTTTGGAGGAGTGAATGAATTCAGAAAGTTTCACGATCAGAGGAACTTGGTATTCAAAGAGAATGAGAACTTTGCTATTGAATTTGATTGATATTTATTACGAATTCCAACGCTGACAGCGTTTTGAACGCTGTCAGCGTTAAGCGTTATCAACAACAACTATGACTTTTGACGAATTAAACCTTACCCCGGCGCTTCTAAACGCCCTCAGCGACCTGGGCTTTGTGCACCCCACCCCCATCCAGCAAAAAGTGTTCTCAGTGATGCTTTCGGGACAAGACGTGTGCGGCATTGCCCAGACCGGCACCGGCAAAACGCTGGCTTATCTGCTGCCCTGCCTGCGGCAGTGGCAGTTTAGCAAAGACAAACTCCCCCAGCAGCTCATCCTCGTACCTACCCGCGAGTTGGTGGTGCAGGTGGTAGAAACGATTCAAAAACTAAGTACCTACATGAACGCCAGCGTGGTGGGCGTGTATGGCGGTGGTAATATCAAAACCCAGATTGCCGAACTGGCGCAGGGAGCAGACATTGTGGTGGCCACGCCCGGCCGACTCATTGATCTGGTGATGAACAAATCGCTGAAAACCAAGAATATCAAGAAGCTGGTCATCGACGAGGTAGACGAAATGCTGAACCTCGGTTTCCGCGCCCAGCTGAATACGGTACTGGATTTACTGCCACCTAAGCGGCAGAATCTCCTTTTCTCGGCTACCATGACCCCGGAAGTAGAATCGCTGATGGAAACCTACTTCAATGCACCCGTGCGGATTGAGGCCGCCCCAGCCGGAGCCCCGCTGGAAAACATCCAGCAAGCCGCCTACGAGGTACCCAACTTCTATACGAAAATAAACCTGCTGAAACTGCTCGTCACCAAAGACCTCAGCATGAGTAAAGTACTGGTATTTGCCAGTACGAAGCAACTGGCCGACCAGATTGGCGAGGAGGCCGAGGCGCGGTTTCCCGAACAGGTGGGGGTTATTCATTCCAACAAGGCGCAAAATAACCGTTTCAATACGGTGCACAAATTTCAAGAGGGCGAACTGCTTATCCTGGTGGCCACCGACGTGGTAGCCCGGGGCATTGACCTCACGGATGTATCGCACGTGATCAATTTTGACCTGCCCGAAGAGCCCGAAAACTACATCCACCGCATTGGTCGCACCGGACGGGCCGATAAGAAGGGTATCGCCCTCAGCTTTATCACTGAACGGGAGAAAGAGTACCAGGAAGGCATCGAAGAGCTAATGAATTACCAGATTCCTGTGCTACCCCTACCCGAGGGGCTGGAAATCTCTGAGGTACTTACCAAAGACGAAGAGCCTAAGGTATTCATGAAGCATACCCTCATCAAGCCTCCTAAGCGGGAAGAGTCCGGCCCGGCTTTTCACGAAAAACTGGATAAAAACAAGAAAGTCAACGTGCGGAGAAATATTGCTCAGGAAAAAATGCAGAAGTACGGACGTCCCATCAAGCGAAGCGGCAAGAAAAAGTAATAATTTGTTGGCGCTATGTGTTCGTGACCGGTAAAACCAATCCGGCCTGACTATGGTTAAAAAGTAAAGGGATGTCCTGCGCAGTAGCTATGAGTAACTCCACCCAGTCTGTACCCATCGTTCGATTCTCCTCTGCCACCGCTCGGCGGCGGCAGGATATTCTCACCGTAGAGGAGCCGCTGGGTATCCGTATCCGGTATGGCATGGCCCTGCAAAGCAAGGACCTCTCCATCACCATGCGTACGCCTGGCCACGACGAAGAGCTGGCTCTGGGCTTCCTGTTGAGCGAAGGCATCATCACCCGTAGCGACCAGGTGGTGGGCGCTACCGCCGAGGGACCCAACCAGGTGACCATCATTCTGCACGAAACAGTAGCGTTTGACCCCACCCGCTTTGAACGCCATGTGTATACTACTTCAAGCTGTGGCATTTGCGGGAAAGCATCGCTTGATGCAGTTCGGGTACAAAATCCCCAAAAATCATCACCCCAAATCTGGACGGTAGCCGCCTCGATGCTGTACCAACTACCGGCATTGTTGCGCCAGCAACAGGCCGATTTCGACAATACCGGCGGCCTCCACGCCTCGGCGTTATTTAGCGCCGAAGGCAAACTACGCAGCCTGCGCGAAGACGTGGGCCGGCACAATGCCCTGGACAAACTGATTGGCGCTGCCCTGCTAAACGATTGGCTCCCCTTACACGACCAGCTGCTGTTGCTCAGCGGCCGCGCCAGTTTTGAGTTAATTCAAAAGGCTGGCCTGGCTGGAATATCTTTTGTAGCCTCAGTAGGGGCCCCTTCAACGCTTGCCGTAGACCTGGCCCAAGAAATGGACATTACCCTCGTAGGATTCCTTAAAAAAGACCGTTTCAATGTGTACACCCACGCCGACAGAATCCTGGAAATTTGATCCGAATTGACTATTCATAATCCAAATACCTATGAATTTGAACCAAGTACCCTCCGCCGAAAACCCTGAAAAACTTACCGGACTGACACTGGATAAACCCAGAACAGTGGCGGCTGGTGTCACCGCGGTGGCTGTTTCGCTCAGCCGCGTCATTGAAGAGGCTGGGGTTGTGCGAGGTAACAAGGCCCTATTGCGCATGAACCAGAAGGGTGGTTTTGACTGCCCGAGCTGCGCCTGGCCCGACCCCGACCAGCACCGGTCGCCGGTGGCCGAGTACTGCGAAAACGGGGCCAAAGCGCTGGCCGAAGAAGCTACCGAAAAGGCCCTTTGGGGTGATTTTTTTGCCCAAAATTCCGTGTACGAGCTTTCTCAGCTTACCGACCTCGAAATCGGCAAATTGGGCCGACTGGCGGAGCCCATGTATCTGGCCAAGAGCGATACGCACTACAAACCCATCCGCTGGGAGGATGCTTTCCGCAAAATCGCCCGGCAGCTCAATGCCCTCTCCTCCCCCGATGAGGCTATTTTTTACACCTCGGGCCGGGCCAGCAATGAAGCCGCCTTTGTGTACCAGCTTTTCGTGCGGGAATACGGCACCAACAACCTGCCCGACTGCTCCAACATGTGCCACGAGTCGAGCGGGGTAGCGCTGGGCGAATCGCTGGGTATCGGGAAGGGTACCGTTATGCTGGAAGATTTCTACGATACTGAGGTCATCATGCTCATGGGGCAAAACCCGGGTACCAACCACCCCCGCATGCTGACCGCCCTGCAAAAGGGCAAGCGAAATGGGGCCAGGATTATTTCGGTAAACCCCCTGCGCGAAGCCGGGCTAATAGGATTCAACGATCCACAGTCGATCAAAGGAGTGATGGGGGTAGACAGCAAGCTAACCGACCTCTTTGTTCAGATCCGGATGAACGGCGACATGGCCTTTCTGAAAGCTGTGTCCTGCCTGCTGCTGTTGGAAGAAGAAAACGCCCCCGGTACCGTATTTGACGCCGAATTTATTGCTGACAAAACCCACGGCTACGCGGAGTACATCGAGCACCTGAAAATGCAGGATGTGACAACCCTGGCCGAGCTCAGCGGCGTATCTCTGAAAAAAATCAGAGAGGTGGTGGAGATGATCAAGCATAAGAAAAAAATTATCATCTGCTGGGCTATGGGTCTCACCCAGCACGCCAATTCCGTGGCTACGCTGAAAGAGCTGGTAAACCTGCTATTGCTCAAAGGCAGCGTAGGTATTCCCGGCGGGGGTACCTGCCCGGTGCGTGGCCACAGCAACGTGCAGGGCGACCGTACCATGGGCGTTTGGGAAAAGGTGCTGCCCGCCTGGCGGGAAAATATCCGTAAAGTGTACGGCTTTGAAGTACCCCAAAAAAACGGCTACGACGTTGTGCATTCCATCCACGCCATGCATCAGGGCAAAGCCCGTTTTTTCCTGGCTCTGGGCGGAAACTTCCTGTCGGCTACGCCCGATACGCAGTACACTGCTCAGGCGCTGCGGCAATGCCAGCTTACCGTGCATATTTCTACCAAGCTCAACCGCAGCCATCTGATCCACGGGGAGGAAGCACTGATACTGCCTACCCTGGCCCGCAGCGACCGCGACGGGCACGATGGAGACGACCAGTTTATCAGCTGTGAAAACTCCATGGGCGTCATCCAGGCCTCGCGGGGAATCCTGGACCCTATTTCCAGCGAGTTGCTCGGCGAGCCACGCATCATCTGTGGCATTGCTAAAGCTACCCTCGGCAGCCGATCCAGAGTAGACTGGGACCAGTATGCGCACGACTACGATCACATTCGTAATGACATCGCCCGGGTAATTCCCGGCTGCGAGGACTACAACCGGCGGGTGCGCCAGCCGGGTGGGTTTTACCTGCCCAATGCCGCCCGCAATGGCCAGTTCAACACCAGTACCGGCAAGGCAATGTTTAACGTAG
>CATMVR010000419.1 GCA_950075905.1 uncultured Persicitalea sp.
GACTTCCCCCATTTTTTAAATTCGGCTTCTGCAACCTCAATCCGATCAAACTATCCATCTGGGCATTTGCACCGGTCTGTTGTGCAGTAGCAAGGTCCTTTTCAGCTTTCCCCAAACTTGCCGAAGCATCCTTTTCCTCAGGCAGTATAAAGGTGATCGGAAGGTTGTATTTCACATTTACCTTTTCGCCATCAGCTTTCTGTCCGGGCTTCCATTTGGGGGTATTCTTCATGATCCTTATGGCTTCTTCGTCCAGGCCGAAACCCAGACCTTTCAGCACCTGTATATCCTGAATACTCCCATCAGCATTGACCACGAACGTCAGGAACACCTTGCCCTGCACACTGGCGCGGCGGGCAGAAGCAGGGTACCTGATGTTATCCTGAATAAATTTGTACATCGCTTTATTGCCACCGGGAAATACGGGGTTCTGCTTAACAACGGTATACACGGAGTCTTCTACATGATTGGGAAGGAGTTGGGGTTTTACCTCTTGTACAAAGACTTTTCCGGTTTCGGAAGAGATTCGCCGGGCCGTGGAGGTCTCGGAAAACGACTCCTCGGCCAACCTTACTTCCAGGGTTCCCTCCTCATCTACCTGCATGGACGTGGGTTTGTGACCCACAAAATTAAAATCAAGTTCGCTGCCCGCCGGAACGAGAATCCGGAATTGTCCCTGGGCTGTCGTGGAAGTCCCCGTTTGACTACCTTTTACATTAATTTCCGCGCCGGGCAGGGGCGCATTGTCCTGGTCTAACACCACCCCCTCGATCAGAATGCGCTGGTTGGTGGCAGCGATGGGTTCATCACTATCGGCTGGTTTCTGATCGCAGGAAGCAACCAGCAAAGCCACCACGCCTACGAGCAAGGCCACCAGCGCATACCTGCCCAGTGACCAGTTTGAATTTCTTGTTTTGTACAACATCAGGATGCGGTCTTTTAGAAGTGATGATTTGAAAAAGGAGTTGACTAGCGGCGCGGTGGGGCCGCCAAGTGCGTACGAAAGCATGAACTCCGCGTAACGGTCGCGCGGGGCGTCCCAGGCGCATACCTCCCGGTCGGCCAGGTACTCGTGTACCTGCTGCAGGGATCTTTTGTAAAGGACTAGTACCGGGTTGAACCAGAACAGCACCCGCAGTACCTCCACCAGCAGAATATCCCAGCTGTGCCGCTGCCGTACGTGCGCCAGCTCGTGGGGCAGAATGGTGTGGAAGTGCCGCTCGTAGTCGGTGCGGTTGAGGACGATGTGGCGGAGGAAGGAAAACGACCCCATCGTGTCGTTTGGGAGCAGATTGACCCGGTACTGCTCCATGTCGATGCATTCCAGCTTGCTGATAAACAGCATCAGCCGCCGGTAGTGCCGCCCCAGCCGAATACCCATGATGAGCAACCCCACCAGATACACCACCGACAGTACCAGGGGCCAGGTCAGGAACGGCGTCGCAGGTACCTGCTCGGCATCGGACTCCGCAACGGGTGCCGTAAATCCGGACATGGGCTCCACGGCCACTTCGTTGTCCGTCCAGGCGGGTACCTCGTACACGATGGGTGGCGCGGCCTCGGGGTACTCCACCAGCGGCAGGGCAAACGCCCCCAGCAGCGAAGCCAGCAGGTAGGCACGGTTCCAGGCAAAGAAGGTATGCCGGCGCAACAGCAGCCAGTAGCAGGCGTACAGCAAGAGCCAGTAGAGGCTGACCTGGGCGAGGTAGGGGATGGTGGACATGGTGGTTGAAAGGTTTAGAAGTAAATGGATATATTTAATCAGAAACTCGGAACGCAACGGGAAGGACATATTTGGTAGCAACAGGCTTACCATTGTGCTTTCCCGGCTCCCAGCGGGGCATTTTGGCTACTACCCGTACAGCTTCCGCATCGGTACCGTACCCCAGGCTTTTCAGCACCTTTATGTCCTTGATGGTCCCTTGCCTGTTTATTACAAACGTAACGAATACCTTACCCTCTACCCTGGCTTTTTGGGCTTCTTCCGGGTAGCGAATGTGGTCAGTGAGGTAGGTAGTCAATGCCTTGCTTCCGCCGGGAAATATCGGCTCTGCTACGTCAAGGCAAGCCATTCCTTCGTAGGCAGTGGGTTGTAGCGCGGGTACTACCTTTCTATCGCAGGAAGTGAGTAGCAGGATAACTGCCAGTCCTGACAAAATCACCTTTTTGCTACTTAAAAACGCTTCCATGAGTATAGTAGATTTGGTACCCGTGCCACGGTTTGAACCGTGGCACGGGTCGTTACTGCCTTACTTTTGGGTCGTAATCTCTAATACCCCATTCACGCCTTTTTCTCCGTACTTAACGGTAGCACTCTGGCCTTTGAGCACGCTGATCGATTGAATACTCTCAGGCTTGATCTGCTTTAAATCGAAGCCTGCTTTTTGTACTACTCCGTCCAGAACTACCAGGGCTTTTTCTGCTCCTACTGTATTTACGAAGGTCAAATTCCTCGCCCCTTTATCATCATAATATACTGAGCTCGAACCTTCTTTCATTCGCTTCATGACCTCAGACTCATTTTGTTCTACGCCTTTGTCAGTCTCTCCTATTGTTACTTTTTCGCCTTCCAACTGAAAACTAATCGGCAGATTATACCGAACATTTACCGGCTTTCCGCTCTGCATGCCGGGCTTCCAGGGGGGCATGGAAGATACAATGCGGATCGATTCTTGATCCGCCCCAAAACCCAGACCTTTGATTATCTGAATATCTTTGATTTCGCCCTCCGTCGTGACTACAAAGCTCACGAACACTTTTCCCTGTACTCTGGCCCTTTTGGCAGCTTCGGGGTACTTGATGTTTGCCCCCAGGTACTCGTACAGGGCTTTGATGCCGCCTGGGAACTCTGGGATTTGCTCCACCACCGTGAATATCGTTTCTCCATCGATCGTGGGTGATTGCATCGTTACTTTTACCGCTTCCCCGTCCTTCGAAGGAACCGAAGTTGCCACACTAGATTTACCACCGGGTACCATGGCAATATCAAACGTGGACGTTTTGAATTTAGGATTTACTTTCAAATCCATTTCCCCTACACCCGGATAGGACACTTTCAAATCGGTACCGGCAGGTACTTTCATTTTGAACTTCCCTTCGGCGTCGGTGGTAGCGCCCAGCTTTTGGGTGCCATCCGTAATGAAAGCTCCCGGCAAAGGTTTCCCATCCGGCCCTTTTACGATGCCTTCTACGTTAATTTTTCCGGTCACATTTTTTGCGGCCCCGTCCTTTTCTGAGGTAGGTACCACTTCCCGCTCGCAGGAGGCTACGGCGAGTGATATAAAGCCAATGAGCAGGGCCACGACGGCATACTTGCCCAGCGACCAGTTGGAGTTTTTATTTTTGTATAGCATGGTGATTCGGGATTTTAGGAGTGAAGTGTTGAAAAAATGGTTGGTGAGGGCCGCTACGGGGGTATGGAGTGCGTAGGCCAGGAGGAATTCCGCGTAGCGATCGCGGTTGGGCGTCATGCCTTGCAGCGCCGCCTGCCGGTCGGCCAGGTACTCGTGTACCTGTTGCAGAGATTGCTTGTAGAGCAGCAGCACCGGGTTGAACCAGAAGAGTGTGCGCAGCACTTCCACCAGCAGAATATCCAGGCTGTGCCGCTGCTGTACGTGTACCTGCTCGTGGGTCAGGATGGTATCGAAATGCTGCTCGTAGTCGGTGCGGCTCACTACTACCCAATTCAGGAAAGAAAAGGAGCCTACGGAGTCATCATCCATCAGGATCAGCGTGCATTCGTCCAGCTCGATGCGCTCACCTTTCCTGATAAAGTTACGCAGATTCTGAAAGTGTCGGAGTAGCCGAACGCTCATGAAGAGTACCCCGGCCGCATACATGGCCCACAGCAGATTGGCCCAGGTAAGCAGCGTGGGAGCCTGGGCCTTGGCGGCCACCACCACGTACGACACCGCCGTTACCTCGTAAACAGGCAGCTCGGGCGCTGCCTCGGGGTAGGTAACCAGGGGCAGCGCGAACGAAAGCAGCAGTGAGGCTACGAGGAAAAAGCGATTCCAGCGAAAGAAGGTGTGCTGCCGCAGCAGCAGCCAGTAGCAGGCGTAAAGCGCCACCCAAAACGCGCATATTTTTCCAACATAGATAAGAAGTTCCATACAAATTCAGGTTTAGGGGTTTGGGATATAGGTCGGAGCTACTCGGATTTTTCCTTGTTCATGATCTTCATGATCTCTTCCAGCTCTTTGGCATCGAGTTTCTGGTCTTTCACGAAAAAAGACACCAGTTGCGGTAGCGAGTTGTCGAAGTAGTTCTCCATGAGCTGCTTCATCTCGTAGCGTTTGTACTCAGCTCGGCTGATAAGGGGGTAATACTCGTGTGTTTTACCATAGGCCGTATAGCCCACTACGCCTTTCTTTTCCAGGATACGGATGATCGTAGAAACGGTGTTATAAGCGGGTTTGGGCTCGGGCATCTCGGCCAGCACATCTTTTACAAAGCCTTTGCCCTTTTGCCACAGGATGAGCATGATCTCTTCCTCGGCGCGGGTCAGTGAGCGAATTTCCATAGTACTTATGTATAGTTTTATTGAATATATAAAACAAAGTTAAGACTATTATATTAGTTTCAAAACTATTTTATTAGTTTTTATGATTATTTTTCCGTTGAATATGAAAAAACCGCTCTGCGTGATGCAGAACGGCTTTTGATGAATAGTATTCTGCTGCTATTCTTGTAAGTCAGAGCCTTAGCCGGGGCTATGAGAAAGAAAAGGCGCTCTCAGGTTGACCGTCAGCGGGTAGCCAGGTAGTGCGCTACGAGCCCGACGTAGGTAGCACGGCTCCACTTTCGGAAAGAGGCTTTGAAGAAACAATGCAGCAGGCCTTTCAGTCCGTACAATTCGACGAGGCGCAGCTCCCAGTCGGTAATGATCAGTTGGCCAAAAAAAGCTTTGTCGAGACTGGGGTGATGTGCTCCGGTGAGAATGTCCTGAAACAGACGCCGGCTCGCCTGAAAAGACCGCCAATCTGGGTTTGGGGAGCCAAAGTACTTCTTTTCATCGGCACACAGTGGCCGTCCTGCCAATAGCTCAAACCACAGCATGCGGGCCAGCGCTACCGTTGCGGTGCGATCAGATTTACTTAGGTTGGCCGCGTGCCACCGGTAGTGCAGAAGAGGCTCCGGAAGCGATACCAGGCGCGCGTGCTGTCCTATTTTTATCCAGAATGCGTAGTCCTCTGCGTAGAGGTATTCTTTCTCATAGCGGATACCGTGCCGGTCGAGAACGGACT
>CATMVR010000420.1 GCA_950075905.1 uncultured Persicitalea sp.
TGATAATACTGCTGGCAAACACAATGGGGCGCGCCACCTCACGCGCCGCCTCACTGGCCAGCCTGGCCATGGAAACATTCTCCTCGGCGCGATTTTCCATATGCCGGAAGATGTTTTCCAGGATCACCACCGAACCGTCCACCATCATGCCCAGGCCGATAGCCAACCCCCCCAGACTCATGAGGTTGGCCGATACGCCAAAGGCATTCATCATACCGAACGTAAACAGCATAGCCAGCGGAATCACCGAGGCTACGATCAGGCCGGCCCGCCAGTTGCCCAGCAACAGTACCAGCACAAATACCACAATCAGGCCTCCTTCGAGCAGGTTGTTACGTACGGTGCGGATGGACTTCCCGATTAGTTTGGTACGGTCTATAAAGGGCTCAACGCGGACCCCCTCGGGCAGGCTTTGCTGAATGCGCGCTACCCGTTCTTTCACCAGCTTGATGGTTCGCTCGGCATCGGCTCCTTTCAGCATCAGCACTACGGCGCCTACGGCTTCGCCCTGCCCGTCGCGGGTCATGGCGCCGTAACGCACCGCCGAGCCAAACGTCACCTCGGCCACGTTTCTTACCAGCAGCGGGACACTGTTGGTGGTTTTTACAACAATATTGCCAATATCGTCCAGACTCTTCACCGTACCTTCTCCCCGGATAAAGTACGCCTGACTGCTTTTTTCCAGGTAGCTGCCGCCCGTATTACCATTGTTGTGCTGCACGGCATCAAATACCTCGGCAATGGTCACGCCGGACGCCCGCAGGCGCTCGGGGTCAATGCTTACTTCGTACTGTTTTACATGCCCGCCAAAGCTACTGACCTCCACTACCCCCGGAATACCCGCCAGCTGTCGCTTCACAATCCAGTCCTGCATGGTGCGTAGCTCGGTGAGGTCGTAGCGGGTCTCGTAGCCCGGCTGCGGTACCAGCGTATACTGGTAAATCTCCCCCAGCCCCGTGGTGATGGGGGCCAGGTAGGGCACGCCAAATTCGGCAGGAATATCCTGCGTAGCCTGCCGGATCTGCTCGTCTACCAGCTGCCGGGCGCGCAGAATGTCCATGTCATCCTCAAAGACTACCGTGATGACGGAGAGCCCGAGGCGCGACACAGAGCGGATTTCAATCACCCCCTGCACGTTGGCCAGGCTTAGCTCAATGGGCGTTGTGATGTACTGCTCCATTTCCTGCGCCGCCAGCGCGGGCGATTGGGTCAGAACAACCACCTGATTGGTGGTAATGTCGGGCACGGCGTCAATGGGTAGCCGCAACAAGGCGTAGGTACCCCAGCCGACCAGGCCCAACATCAGCAGGCCAATGATGAGCTTGTTCCGAATACTGAATCGGATTATTGAATCAAAAAACATGTAGCAGGGTATATTGCCCGTAGTAACACTGTGCGGATCGGGGCGCAGCTTACTGGCGGAAATCTTGAAATAATTGTGAGTAAGAAGTAGCGCAAAAGTACTGCTTCAGACGGGCGAGACGGCGACTGTCGCCCCGGCTGTACCACATTATTTGGGAGGGTTGAGAAGAATAGAGCAAAACTGGAACGAATAGAGGTTGTTCCAGAAGAAGTTTTTTAAGCCGGAGAGAGTCGATATTCTGGGACTGCTGAAATGCAGGGTCGTGAGGGTAGGTACGAACAAAGCTACCGGAGTGTGCAGATTCAGAGAAGGAAGTGAGGTATGATCCTCCGTTCCAACGTGCTCCGAACCCGCCGCGTAGTGCATGGAGAGAAACGTCAGGAAGCTTATTTCTCCATTGCTCTTTTGCAAATGCAGTTCGTAATGACGCAGCAAATCGGGCAGTTTGGCCAATTCACTCCAACTGCCTCCCGGCAAAAAACTGCCGATCAGTAGGTTAAAGCTCAGTAAATAGACCAGAAATTGCTTCATGACGAATGGAAAAACCCTAAGTTGTTTTCAGTACACCAAAATTACGGAATAAGTTTTTTCTCTATTCGGGTTCTATGGAATTTAGAATGAGTATAAAGTCAGCTGCCGGCATCAAAACACCTTATCGTACAGCTCTTTTTTCTCCACAGGTTGCGTTTCGAGATCTACTTCCAGAATTTTAAAAACGTTTTTCTTAATGGTTTGCGCTATATCACCCGTAGGCAAATCATTGCAGTCCAGGCCGAAGGGATCTTCGATTTCGGCGGCCATCATTTCTATTCCGATAAAGGTGAAAAATATAAAAGTGACCAGGGGAATGGTGAAATAGCTAAAATCGCGGATCAGGCCAAAAGGCAGCATCAGGGAGTAGCCCAGCACCAGAAGCTTGATGTACACGCTATACGAAAAGGGAATGGGCGTTTTCTTGATCCGCTCACAGGCCCCGGCAATATCGAGCAGGGCTTGCAGGTGCGGCTTCATATTCCGGATATCGGCTCCGCTGATGGCCCCACTGCGGTACATCACCTGCGTTTTCTGATGAATAAGCGTGGTAATGTAGTTGGGAATATGCTTGCGTTGGCTGTACTTCTCTGTTTCTTCGGGGCTCAGGTGAATCAGTTCCTCTACCTTCGTTCCCTGGCGCAGGTGCTCTTTGAGCGCAATACAGAAATTGGAAATCAGCGTAGCCATTTCGTAGCGGCTTTTGTAATCATCTTCCGGAAAAATAGTATGCGCCGTTACAGCCATATTGCGGCAGTTGTTCACCAGCGCCCCCCACTGCTTACGCCCTTCCCACCAGCGGTCGTAGGCGGAGTTGGTTCGAAACACCAGCAGAATACTGAGGACAATTCCCAGCAGCGAAAAAATGGTAGAGGGGGCGTAAATCTCCGAAGGAAACAATTCCAGAAAAACTACACAGAAGATAGTGGTGGCTACGGTAACCCAAAAGGTACTCCGCAGAATTTTCTGCATAGTCCAGCTGGTGGTGAGGTGCTTGATATCGCCCAGAAAATGTTTGTTGGTTTCGTAGATAATCATTCAGAATTGTGCTTGGTTTAGTGGTACGTTTTTGTGGTGAATAACTTTCGGGAAGTTCAAAACTTCCCGAAAGGTGGTAATTCCGTCAAATTTCGGCCAGGTACTTATGCACAAAGCTGATGGCCATGGCGCCTTCGCCCACGGCCGAAGCCACGCGGTTCATGGCCGAGGCCCGCACGTCGCCCGCCGCAAAAATACCCGGTACGCAGGTTTCCAGGGTATAGGGCTCCCGCTGTTTCTTCCAGACTTTTTTATAGTTGGCATAATTTACCAGGTTCCGGCCGGTTTCGATAAAGCCCCGTTCGTCTTTGAGCAGGTTATTTTCAATCCATTCGGTGTAGGGCTTGGCACCGATGAATATAAAGAGCGCATCGGCGGGTACTGTGTGGGTAGAGGTTGTGTTCAGGTCCTGAATAACCAACTCCTGCAAGTGCCCGTTACCCTTTGCTTCCACAATTTCCGAACAGGGCATGAGGTGGATGTTGGGCGTGGAGTTGATCTGATCAATAAGATAGCTCGACATGGTTTCGGACAGGTCGGGCTTACGAATGAGAATGTGTACATTCTTGGCAAATTGGGACAAGTACATAGCTCCCTGCCCGGCCGAGTTGCCCCCACCTACTACGTACACCTCACGGTCGCGGCAGGCATTGGCTTCCGTAGTAGCCGCACCGTAGTATACCCCGGCTCCGGTAAAATCCCCTACCCCCTTGGTTTCGAGCTTCCGGTAGTTGACGCCCGTAGTGATGACAATGCTTTTGGTATTGATCACCTGACCATTTCCCAGGGTCAGCATTTTGTAGTTGTCTTTCACCTCAATACTCACCACTTCTTCGGGAGAAAGAAAATCTACCCCAAAGCGCGTGGCCTGCGTAATGGCCCGCCGGGAGAGTTCGGCCCCGCTCAGGCCGGAGGGAAAGCCCAGGTAGTTCTCGATACGGGAACTGGTACCCGCCTGCCCGCCGGGGGCGCGTTTTTCTACCAGCAGGGTTTTGAGGCCCTCTGACCCGCCATACACGGCCGCCGAAAGCCCCGCCGGCCCGGCCCCGATAATCACTACGTCGTACAGCTCGTGGGTACTTTGCAGGCTCAGGCCGAGCTTGTCAGAAATTTGCCGCATGTCGGGCTGTATCAGATAGCTGCCATCTTCAAAAAAGACGAAGGGCGCATCCTTGGCTTCCAGATTGTTGACTGCCAGCAGCTCTTTTCCCCTATCACTTAACTCAACATCGTACCACTGGTAAGGGTACAGGTTGCCCGACAGGAAATCTTTGATCTCGTGCGATTTGGGCGAAAACTGGTAGCCTACCACGCGGATGCCGTCAAACTCCGGAATGTGGTTGATGTGCCAATCTTCCAGAAGGCCGTTTAGGACCGGGTACATTTTTTCTTCGGGCGGGTCCCAGGGTTTCATCAGGTAGTAGTCGAGCTGCACGTCGTTGATGGCCTTGATCGCCGCGTCGGTATCCGAGTAGGCCGTCAGTAGTACCCGCTTGGCTTTGGGGAAAATCTTCTTGGCTTCGTTCAGGTAGTCCACGCCCAGCATCTCGGGCATGCGCTGATCCGACACAAAGAGGGCCACCGTTTCATTCTTTTGTTTGAGGTCTTTGAGGGCAGAAAGGGCCTCCTGGGCCGAGTCGGTACTCATTATTTTATATTCCTTGCGGTAGGTATTGCGGAGATCACGCGTCAGTGCCCTCAGTACCTGGGCATCATCATCTACGGCCAGTATGATCGGTTGTTTCATGGAAATATGGGGTCAATAGGATAAGGTTGTCTTTGATACAAAACTATTCAATAGGCAGACATACATTGAATTCCGTATGCCCGGGTTTGGAGGTTACCTTGATCTGCCCCCGGTGGCGTTTGATGATATTCTGGGCAATTTCCAGCCCCAGGCCGCTTCCCTTGCCGATTTCCTTGGTGGTAAAGAACGGATCGAAAATCTGCCCAAGGACGTCGGCGGGTATCCCGCTGCCGTTGTCTATGACTTTGGTAATCACAAATTCCTGATCCCTTTTCGACTCGATGCGAATCTCCCCCTCCTCGGGCAGGGCGTCAATGGCGTTGTCGATGAGGTTGGTCCATACCTGATTCATTTCGCCGGGGCTCACCAGCATTTGGGGCAGGTCGTCGGGCATATCTACCTTTACCTGTATATTTTTGGTTTTAAGCTTGTGCTGCAAAATCCGCAGGGTACTTTCCAGGCCATCGCGCAAAACCACCTTTTTCTTATCAGACCCGCCGTCCATGTGAGAATACTCTTTGATAGACTTCACCAGATTGCCAAGATCGGAAGAGCGTCGTGTAGG
>CATMVR010000421.1 GCA_950075905.1 uncultured Persicitalea sp.
GATACCGCATCGGGGTTGTCCATAGCCAGTTTGGCTACCACCGAACCGCCGTACGACGAGGCGGCCAGTACCACCTTGCGGCCCTGCCGGTAGTAGTGGTCAATCAGAGGCTGCAGAAACCGGGCCTGATCTTTGACGGACGTAACCGACTTGCCAAAATCCGAGTACCCGTAGCCGGGGCGGTCAACACCTACCAGCAGCGTGTGGTTTGTGAGGGAGGTGTCGCCGTAAAACGTATTGAAAAAGCTCAGCGAGCTGGGTGCCCCATGCACCAGTATGGTAATGGGTAGGGTGTCGCAGCCAAATTCGACAAAACGAACCGAGCGATCCCCAACTTTATATCGATGAATGGAAATAGAGGTGGAAGTTTCCTGATACAGGCTTTTTAACTCTAAATCGCTGGTGCGGAACTCAACCCGATGGGCCATATAGCCTGTGCCTACCATCAAAAGCACTAACACAGCCAGGGTCCATTTTACTACTCTTTTTCTTTTATTCGTCACTTTCATATCCTCTGTCAATTACTTACCTTCTATAACATAAAAAGCGGACCAGGGGTTGCCTCGATCCGCTTTTTATGTATAAAAAAGTTAGTAGACGGTTAGGGGGTAAGCAGGCGGTCAATGACGTGTACCACGCCATTGTCGGCTTCGAGGTCAGCGGCTACGATTTTCACGCCGTTGACAAAGGTTCCGGAGGAGTTTTTTACCAGCGAAATGTCCCGTTTCAGGATGGTCTGTTCCTTCTGTCTGGTTCCGCTTCCGATATCGGTAACTCGTACCGTCTTGCCCAAAATGTGATACTGGATCAATCTGCGTACGGTGGCAGCGGGCAGGGCAGTTACGGCGGCAGCATCCGCGTAGCCCGCTGCCCGGAAGGCCGCATCGCTGGGGGCAAATACCGTCAGGGGGCCGGTTTTGAGCGCATCTTCCATACCAGCGTGGCGCAGGGCAACGTTCAGAATGGAGAAAGCACTATTGGTCAATACAATATCCGAGATGGTTTCGGGTTTTACTACTTTATCTTCCTGGCAGGCAATCAGTGCGCTCAGAAGGAAAAGCAGGGACAGGATCTTTGCGGTAAAGGAGGAAAGCAAACGTACTTTTTTCATAACTTAGATGGCTTTACTTGATAAACTATTTTTTATAACAGTACTTTGAGTAGAATGTTGTTTTCTCAATCTATGATTTTATTCTGAACTACCTACCAAACCCTATGAAACTAAATTTGAAAATTGTGCAGGTACTGGCCCTGACGGGCCTGATTGTGTTTTCGATGGCGGCGATTCGGCCCGATGGCGCCCTTTCTCCCCAAAAGAAAGCCGTAAAGTTATTTAATGGAAAGGATTTAACCGGCTGGAAAGTGCAGGGAACCGAAAAATGGTACGTGCAAAATGGCGAGCTCATCTGCGAAAGTGGCCCCGATAAGCAGTATGGCTACCTGGCTACGGACAAGTTTTACAAAGATTTTGACCTGACACTGCAATTCAAGCAGGAGGCCAATGGCAACAGCGGCGTGTTTTTCCGCTCTACGTTTGAAGGTACCAAAGTGAGCGGCTGGCAGGTAGAAGTAGCTCCGCCCAACCACGACACAGGCGGCGTGTACGAGTCGTATGGCCGTGGATGGCTAGTGCAGATTCCGGAAGAAAAAGAAGGCTACCTGAAAATGGGCGAATGGAACGATATGCGTATACGCGTGGAAGGTGGCCACGTGCAAACCTGGCTGAACGGCCACCCGATGGTGGACTTTGAGGATGAAAAAATTGCCGCCGGCAACGGATCCATCGCCCTGCAGATCCACGACGGGGGCGGTATCAAGGTTCACTGGAAGAAGCTGCTGTTGCGGGAGCTATGACACAGTAAACAACTAACCCACTACAATTGATAACCTCCTTACCGTGCATAGGGCGCGTAAGAATCAGCGCTGTTGTCTGGTTTTGGGTACTTGGCGCGAGGCTGTTTGGTCAACCGATGCAGATCCAGCATCTGACCGTAAAAGACGGCCTTTCGCAAAGTTCGCCCTACCATATGCTCAAAGATTCGCGGGGCTTTCTGTGGTTGGGTACCCAGGATGGGATCAACCGCTTCGATGGCCACCGGTTTCGGGTATATAAGCCCGATGCCCGTAACCCCTATGCCCTGAAAGGTGTCAATATTGCCGGTATTGTGGAAGACAAGCGCGGCAATATCTGGGTGGGAACGGAAGAGGGGCTCAACCGGTACGACCGGGCCACCGACCGTTTTTTTCTGGTGCGTACTTCGGCGCAGAAACGGCGGACATCCCCTTTTCACGCCACCGAGGAGGAACTCTGGTTTTCGTCGGAGGGACAGGGGATTATGGTCTACAACTTTAAAACCCGGAAGTTGCGCCAGGTAGGGAAATATTCCTATATCAATCGGGACTTCGATTTTGTGGACTGGACTACGTATTCTCCTTTCGGTGATATCTGGTTGCAGTCTTCCAAGGGACTTGTTCGGTTTGATGTTAAAAAAAGAACCTATCACCATTACTTTTCAGGTACTTCCCAAAACGAATACGGCGAGGCCTGCAATGTGTATTCGTTCGTGATAGACCGAAACAATATCGCCTGGCTGGGTACTGAGAAGGGCCTGGTGCGCTTTGACCACCAACGAAAGCAGCATGAGCTTTTTGCCAGTATTTCTGGCACAGAGCCTCTGGGCGTGGTGTTCAGCCTGGCCGAGGATCATAACGGGCAGCTGTGGCTGGGCACCCAGCGAAACGGCCTCTGGACTTTTGACAAAAACAAGCATACTTTACAGGAAGTCAACTACCGGATCAACTCGCCCGAAAGCTTCAAAAACTACGAATTTTACCGAATTTACGTTGATAAAGCAGGGCTGATCTGGGCCAATTCTGACCCCGACGGGCTGATGAAGATCGTGCCCAACGCCACGATGTTTGTGTACTTCGGGCAGTCTGACCCTACGAATCCCGCGCGTAACCTGAGCGACCTCTCTATCCGGAGCATTGGCGAGGACGCCCGCGGACGTATCTGGCTGGGTACCGAGGGAGGACTCGATATTTTTGACCGCCGCAAGGGTACCATTGAAAAGCGCTACTTTACCAACGAAGATAACATTCTGAAATATATTTTCCGGGATAGCCGGCAGCGCATGTGGGTGGGTACCTACGGGGGCATCATGATATACGATGAGGACGATGACACGTTCCGGACGTTCCGATACAACGACGACCCCGGTACCCGGATTTATACCCGCAATATCCTCGAACTGCCCGATCGTACCCTGCTGTTGGGTACGCAGGAAGGTATGTGGACGTTCAATCCTGCCAACGGTGCCTTTGCGCGGGTACCCTACCTCAAAGACCACAATATCTTTTCCTCTTTTCTGGACTCCCGGGGGGTACTCTGGCTGGGCTCCTACTTCGACCGGATGTATGCCTACAAAATGAGTGGGAACCGATGGGAGAAGGTATACGAAGGACTCAACGATTTTAACATCAATGCTATTGAGGAAGATGCCCGACGCGGACTGTTGTGGGTTGCCACTGAAAAAGGATTGCTGTCGTTTGACCGGGACACCCGGAAGTATCGCCTGTACGACGAGAAGGACGGCCTGGCCAATTCGTACATTTATGGGATAGTCATTGCGCCCAACGGGAACGTTTTTATGAGTACCAACCACGGGATCGCGAGCCTGAATGTCCAAACGGGTGTGGTCAGAAACTTTGACCTCGAAGACGGCCTGCAGGGCTACGAATTCAATGGCAATGCCTATCTGCGGGCCAGCAACGGAGAGTGCTTTTTTGGTGGGGTAAAGGGGCTCAACTGTTTTTATCCCAGTCAGTTCCATACGCTTACCTACCAGCCCCGCATCCACCTTTTCAATTTTAAGGTCAACGAAGAACCTTATTCTACGGGGACCTATGTGGATGAGATGAACCTGATTTCGCTGGCGCACAATGAGAACACCATCTCGCTGGAATTTACGTCCATAGACTATTACAGTAATGGTAAAAACTACTACAAGTACTTCCTGGAAGGCCAGGACCAGGGCTGGGTCAGCGCCGGCGACCGTACCTACGCCCGCTACGCTAATCTCACGCCGGGTCAGTACACTTTTAAAGTAAAATCGGCCAACCGCGACGGCGTGTGGAGCGATCAGGAACGGATGCTCCTCATTACCATCCGGCCCCCTTTCTGGCGTACCTGGTGGTTTTCGGCCCTGTATCTGCTGGCCATTGCCGGCGGTACCTTCCTGGTAGCGCAAGGGAGGATTCAGCACCTGGGCCGGAAACAGAAAGAGCGCCTGAAAATAGTGCTGGACGCCCAGGAGCAGGAGCGGAAAAATATTGCCCAGGATTTGCACGACGAGGTAGGGTCGCGGTTGGCTACGCTGAAGCTCTACGTGTCGTCACTGACCAACTACCTGAAAGAAAGCACCGAGGCCGAGAAAATCAAGCAGGAGGTGTTTAATATCATCCACATTTCGCTGGTGGATATCCGCCGATTGTTACGCGAGCTGAGTCCCCGCACGCTGGAACAGTACGGCTACGCGGCGGCGGTGGAGGAGCTGGTCAGTAGGATCAATGCGTCCGATCAGGTACACGTTACCTTCGAAAGCCGCCGGCTGCCGAGCCAGCTTCCACAAAGCATCCAAACGGGCCTGTACCGGATCACGCAGGAACTGCTCAACAATACGATCAAGCACGCGGGGGCATCAGAGGTGGTGATTTCGATCATCCCGAGCGGCGATACTTTCTCTTTCTACTATTCCGACAACGGGCAGGGCTTTGAGTACTCCAAAGCCAGCAAAGGACTCGGTATCACGAACATAGAATCGCGGGTTGCCGTACTGGGGGGCAGGATTGAGTGGTTTTCGTCGCCGGGCCGGGGGCTGGAAGTAACCATCGAGGTTCCGAACGAGTAGGCTTATAAGGGGGAAGCTGTGCGGGGTATGAGCCGTTGGGCTACTATTCCTTTCGAGTTGACGGCCGTGAGCAGCAGCAGGCCCCCCAGAGTAAGCACAATCGGGCGTTTGTGGCGTAAGACCGAGCGGGTTGCCCGTTGGTCGGCGACATCCCGCCCGCACTCGGGGCATTTGGGTTGGTCTCCATGGAGGTCAATGCCCGCCAGATCGAACTGATCAGCCAGGCAACGCCGAAGCGCGATTATTACTACCAGTCGCCGCTTGGCTGCCGCGTGTTTGAACTGGGTCTCGGCCCCATCGCGCTCGCCTTCTGCGGTGCAAGTTCCCAGCAGG
>CATMVR010000422.1 GCA_950075905.1 uncultured Persicitalea sp.
GGCATCGGCAAAGATTTTTTCCAGTACGTTTTGCGCATCCACCAGCATATTGCCGGTAGAAGAGCCCATGAATATTTTTATCCCGCACACCTGCTGCGGGTTGGTACGCATCACTTCCTCGTAGTTATCGTTGGAGGCCCCCATAAAGAAGGAGTAGTTGGCCAGGGAGGTCTGCCGGGCTATCTGGTACTTGTCTTCCAGCAGGGGTTGGGTCAGGGCGTTGGGTACAGTATTGGGCATTTCCATGAAAGACGTGGTACCTCCGGCCACGGCGGCGCGGGCTTCGGTGGCAATGGTGGCCTTGTGCGTCAGGCCCGGCTCCCGAAAATGCACCTGATCGTCGATCACCCCTGGCAACAGGTACTTGCCGCCGGCATCCACTACCTGATCGGCCTGCGTATGCTGCAGATCCCGCCCGATGCGGGCAATGCGGCCATCCAGTATGAGCAGGTCGGCGTCCTGAATGGTACCTTCGTTGACAAGTCGGGTGTTGAGCAGCAGGGTAGATTTCATAGTAGCAGAAAAAATAGTGACGCCACAAAAGTAGGCGGCATTCCCCATTTCTGGAAAAAAAATGAATGTATAGAACTCCTTTACTCCAAATACCAAAATATGTGTTGATTATTTTCTACACGTGCTTGCGTATACAGGTAAGGTATGCTTTTGATAACAGGTACATTTCAACCAACAACATACAGAAGTTATGAAAGCTATTGGAATTGTGCTTGCCATCGTAGGCATTGCCATGCTGGTATTTAATGGCTTCAATTACACCAAGAAGGAGAAGGTTGTGGACATAGGACCGGTGGAAATTAATGCCGACAAAGAAGAAAGCGTGTCGTGGCCTACCTACGCAGGAGCCATTGTGCTCATTGCAGGTATCGGGCTGGTGATCGCTGACAGCCGGAAAAAATAAGAAAAGCGGGCGAAAGCCCGCTTTTCTTATTTCAACGTAGCCGCATCAGCCGTTCTGGACCTGTGCTACTTCTTTGGCAAAGTAGGTTAGAATGGCTTTGGCGCCGGCCCGCCGGATACTCGTCAGTACTTCCAGCATGGCCCGCTCGCCTTCGATCCAGCCGTTTTGGGCGGCGGCCTTGATCATGGCGTACTCGCCTGACACATTGTAGGCCGCTATGGGGATATCGAAGCTATCGTCCAGGAGTTTTATAATATCGAGGTACGACAAGGCGGGCTTCACCATCAGGAAGTCTGCTCCTTCTTCCCAGTCGAGCTGGGCTTCTACCAGCGCCTCCCGG
Source organism: uncultured Persicitalea sp. (assembly GCA_950075905.1). Taxonomy (GTDB): domain Bacteria; phylum Bacteroidota; class Bacteroidia; order Cytophagales; family Spirosomataceae; genus CATMVR01. The sequence continues at coordinate 1,257 of CATMVR010000422.1, forward strand.
GCGTTGGCGGGGCTCATCTGATACGTTTTTTTGTCCCCGAAGCGCGGGGCCGAGTCGAGCGCGTCGCGGAAAGGGCCGTAGAAAGCACTGGCGTACTTGGCGGTATACGCCATGATGCCAACGTTGGTATGTCCTTCGTCGTCGAGCAGGGCGCGCAGGTAGCCTACACGTCCGTCCATCATATCGCTGGGGCCCAGAATGTCCGCCCCGGCTTTGGCCTGCGCCACGGCCATTTTCCCCAATATTTCCAGCGTAGTATCATTGATAATTTCCCCGTTTTCCACGTAGCCATCATGACCGTCGCTGCTGTACGGGTCCATGGCCACATCGGTCATCAGGGTCAGGTCGGGGTACTTATTTTTAATTTCAGAAAGTGCTTTCAGGTAGAGGGTACCTTCGCGGTAGCTTTCAGTAGCGGTTTTGTCTTTTTTATCCTCCGGGTAGTTGGGAAACAGACAAATGGACCGGATACCCAAATCCGTCACTTCTTTCAGCTCTTCCAGCAGGGTATCCAGCGAAAAACGGTGAATGCCGGGCATGGACTTAATTTCACTTCTCAGTCCCGTCCCTTCCAGAATAAACATAGGGTATATCAGATTGGAGACCGACAGCGTGGTTTCCTGGGTCAGTTCGCGAATAGCGGCCGTGCGGCGGTTGCGCCGCGGCCGGCGGGGTAGATTTAACATTGGTATAATATGTTTATGGGGGTTAAATGGGGTTAAGGGTCAAAAGGGGAAAGGTTAAGGGCGTCCGCTTCGGGGAAGAGGGGACGTACATAGTTAATAGTTTAGCCATCAACCCTTTCCCTTTTGACCTTTTAACCCTTGACCTTTAACCTCTATCCAATTGCTTGTTTCAAATCGTCAATTAAATCTTCTAGGTCTTCAATCCCTACACTCAGGCGAATAAGGGTATCTTTTAAGCCCGCTTTGGCGCGCTCTTCTTTAGGAATACTAGCGTGGGTCATACTGGCCGGATGGGTACACAGCGACTCCACGCCGCCGAGCGACTCGCCGAGCGAGAATACGTGCAGGCTTTCCATCACCTTCACGGCTTCTTCGTACACATCGCCTTTCAATTCAAAGGATACCATACCGCCAAAGCCCCGCATCTGGCGCGCGGCCAGTTTGTGGCCGGGGTGAGTGGCCAGACCGGGGTAGTACACTTTGCCTACTTTGGGATGCTCGCTGAGCCAGGTAGCTACCTTTGAGGCGTTCTCACAGTGCCGCTGCATGCGGATGTGCAGGGTTTTGAGTCCCCGGAGTACCAGAAAGCAATCCTGCGGCCCCGGTACGGCTCCGCTGGCATTCTGGATAAAGGCCAGTTGGGCCGCCCAATCGTCATCGTTGAGCACCAGGGCCCCCATCACGGTGTCGGAGTGGCCGCCCAGGTACTTGGTTACCGAGTGCATCACGATGTCGGCCCCCAGATCCAGCGGGTTTTGCAAATAGGGCGACGCGAACGTATTGTCCACCACAGACATGATACCCTTTTCCCGGCTCAACGCGGTGATAGCCTCTATATCAATAATTTTCAACAGCGGATTGGTAGGCGTTTCTACCCATATCATCCTGGTTTTATCCGTCAGGGAAGCTTTCACGTTGGCCAGGTCGCTCATATCCACAAAGTGGAACACCAGTCCGAAGGGCTCAAAAATCTTCTTCATGATCCGGTAGGTACCGCCGTAGAGGTCGTTGGTGGCAATGATCTCGTCGCCGGGCCGGAAGAGTTTCAGCACCGCGTCGGTGGCGGCCAGACCCGAGGCGTAGCAGATACCGTGCTTGCCGTTTTCGAGGGCAGCCAGCGCCTTTTGCAGCGCGGTGCGGGTGGGGTTGTGCGTCCGGGAGTACTCGTAGCCCTTATGCTTGCCGGGGCTTTCCTGTACGTAGGTTGAAGTTTGGTAGATGGGCGTCATGATAGCGCCGGTGGTAGGATCAGGCTCTACGCCCGCGTGTATGGCTTTGGTTCCGAATTTCATGCAGTGTAGTTTGGGTACGGAATAAATCTTTTGTTGCTAATGAAACGGCCGTCTATGGGCTTTCGGTTCTATCTTTGCACTAAAATTACAAAAATACCCTTGTCGAATTCTGTTTTCCGAAAATACCCGCTTCCCCTAGTTATCTCGACGGCCATGTTTGTTATGCCGCTCCTGACCAGCTCACTGCTCACCGCCTGGGCTATTGGCTACGAAGCCTGGTGGGCTGCCCTGTCTCTGGAAAATTGGATATTTCTCACCATCGCGCTTGCCCTCGCCTCGTCGCTGGCGTTGGTTCCGCCGGGTTATCTGGCGTTGGTGTACGGCTACTTTCTGGGATGGATCGGCCTGCCGCTGATTATCTTGCTCAACATGGCGGCGATTGGGCTGGTGTATGGCCTGGGGAAAAAGCTTATCCCGCCAGCCTTTTTAGGGCAGTTGCAGGAAGCGTACCCGGCGGCGGCGAAGGTACTTCTGCGCTTTCATGAAAACCCCGTGCGGCTGATCTTCTTTACGAAACTCTCGCCAGTGCTTCCTTTTGCGGTGACGAATCTGCTCTTTGCTCTGGCCGGAGCCCGCCTGCCCCAGATGCTCCTCGGCGGCGCGTTGGGTATGGTGCCTCGTACCATTTTATCTTTGTGGATAGGTACCAAAGCTAAGGAAATCAAGTACCTGCTGGAAAACCCCAATGAGGATCCCAGCACGCAGCTGCTCATCGTAGCGCTGGTGCTTTTCTCTACTCTGGGCATCGGCTGGTTTTTCAAGAAAAAGTAATGTGGTTGTGGTACGGGCCGGGCCGCGTTCGGCGTCTCGCCCGTCAAGGTACTAAATAGTTTTTAGATGAAGTCCATTGTTTTTCTAAGCACTCTGGCGGAGAACCTGCCCCCCCAAGTTCATTCATAGAGAACTAAGTCATTGCTTATAGGAACTATATTACAAGACGGGCGAGACGCCCGTACCACATTAGTGACTGTGATTCTTTGTCCACTCATCCATAGAAAACCGTCCTGAACCCACAATGGCAAACGTAATGACCAGGGCCAGGGTTATTATGGAAAGCCATAGCTCAGAATTCATGTAGGAGAAGCCCATCCGCAGGTTCACAAAAAACACCGCCACGATCAAAATAGGAATCTGAAACCAGCACGCAATACGGGTGAGGGTACCCAGGGCGATAAGGAACCCCCCGAAAATATGGGCAAACGCCACAAAATGAACCGCCATCACCGACCAAAGGTCGAATTGCAGACCGTTGACCAGCTCGGCTAAGCGGGTAGTATCGCTTATGAAGCTGATTCCTTTTACAAACAACAGGACGCCCAGTCCTATACGCACGATATCGAGCCAGGCGGGATGATGACGATCCCCCCAGCGCTCTACTTGCTGGATTATATTCATGGTATCAATGGTTTTGTTTCGAGAAAGATACCTTTTATCTATAAAATAATCAAGTAGTTATTTGACTATTTTAAGACTTCCAGCAGATAGTGCGCCGTTCTCTCCACCAAACGGGCATGGCTGGCTTCAAGGATAATGCATTGTTCCCGGGGTAGAAGATCAGCGAAGGATTTAAGTTTTTCAACAGGAAGTGCCGCATCGTGCTTGCCCATAAACAGCCATACGCGCACCCGCTCGGCCCGGAGAGTAGCGTAGAGGGCAGGCATCGCAAAGGAAAGCTTACGAAAACTGACCCATGAGCGATAAATAACCTGGCGGCTTTCGGGAGTAGCCAGCATGTAGCGCGTAAAATTTACGGTGCTTTTGGGAATGAGTCCTACTTTCTGACCAAGATCGGCTAGGGCAAACAACGGCTCCGGCTGGTGGATGATGGTACGGTACAGCCAACGGGTGGGGCCATATCGGGTGGCCAGCCGGTACAGCGGGTGCTCCACGACGCCATCGGGGGCGCGATCCAATGCGAACTGGGGCTGGAACCGCGCCAACGGCGCTGAGCCGATGAATGGTGCGAGGACTT
>CATMVR010000423.1 GCA_950075905.1 uncultured Persicitalea sp.
GGTTGTTGCCAAAGCGTTTGGTCCAGACGTTAAAATCACCCTTAGGCGTAGAAATGGTAATCATTTGGACGCCCCCGCTTTGTATGCCCGAATCGCCGGCGGGGAAGTAGGTTTTCAGGTCCGACGTCGATTCGTTGGAGGAGGTAGAACAGCTTGCCAGGAGTATCCCAACGAGCAAAAAGAGGCTACCAGGGAGGGTCTTATTTAGCGAAAATTGACTGTACTGCATGGTTTAGGTGAAAGTAAATGTAAAGGAGAGATGTACGCGTTGCCAACTCGTTCGGCATTAACGGAACAATACAGGCATCAAGGTAGTCAATCTACGCTTTGTTTTGTCTTGAAAATCAAGCAATTTCTCAAAAAATAATATTCCTATTTTTTGAACGGCTTCTCCGTGGTATTCTGCACTTTGTACTGAATACTCCCGGGTTTCCAGTTCTTCACAATATCGTAGTCCTTCTTTACCTCCGCCTTCAAGGCGTTCACATCCACGTAGCCTACGCGGTTGTAGAGGGCCGGGCTGTTTTTAGCGGAGTAAATGGCCGCGTAGCGATTCCAGTGCTCTTCGGCTTTTTTCAGGTAGTCCAGGGATGTTTCCCGGGCACCGGTATCGCCATTTTTATCGTAGAAAGCCAGCAGATAGGCGGCCTGGATCTTGTTGGCGTAGTAGAGGCCGATTTGGGCAAAAGCCTCGATGTCGCTGCACGTCTGGGACAACTCGTCTTGCGCGGTATGGCTGTACGTAGGTAGGGTTCTGAGGTAGACCAAAGACGCGTTGGACAGCCTTTGCAGAGAATCGGCCACGGATAGCGGCGACAGCAGGCTTTCGCTGGCCTGAGGATCGTGCAGCCACTGGGCAATGCCCGCAATATGGCTACCATCCACGGGCTGCCGGCGGATGTACTCATCCACGGTATAAAAGCCCCGGTAGGTACGGTGACTGGTGTTGGCTTCGGGAAACCATTTGAGATCAATATCGCCCCACACAAAGCGGGTGATGAATGGGAAAATCATACTGGCGGCCTGCCAGGAGGCCAGCAACATAGAGGTGTGCATCCCGCCAAAACGCTCCCGGATGTTTTCGTCAAACACTTTATCTGGCAAATTCGGATCGTAGGTCAGGCGGCCCCAGATCATATTGCTCACCCACTGTTTTTTGTACACCAGCGGGGGATTGTCCAGGGTAGTTTTGTTGAGAAAATCCCGGCCCAGCGCGTAGCCATCGGCCCCCATGTAGTAGCCGGCCACCTTACTGGTGTCTGGTATGGCCTTCACAAACTGCCGGGCAAAATCCACGTTGGCCCAGCGCATGCTGTATATGTCGTCGTTGCGGATGGTGAGCCAGCTTTTGTTTTGCGGGGTCAGCACGTCGAAGGCGGGTAGAGTAAACGGCGGATTGGGCATGGAGTACATGTGCGCAATGGCGTATTTGAGGCTCACATCCAGGCGGCAGTTCAGGCCCTTGAAGTTCTCCTGAATATCGTCCAGCGACGTCCAGTGAAAGCGGTGGATGAGCCGGAAGTCGCGGTTGGGCGTTTCCTTTAGCCCGTCGTTGATGCCCTCGCCGTAGGTGCGCCACAGCCACTTTTCGTTGCGGTACTCGTCGGTGCGTTTGTTTTCCATCCCCTCACCGGCCGTAATGCCGATGCCTTTCAGCAGCGGGTAGGTCTTGATCAGCTCCCGAATCGTGGCCCGGAAGTAGGCAATGGTCGTTTCGCTGGACTGGTCCTGCGTGATGCCGTGCTTGCCGTTGGCGCCGTAGGTAAACATATTCCAGGTGAAAATGTACATCCGGATACCCCGGTCGTCGGCCAGCTGCATCACCTTTTGCCAGAAAGCAATCTTTTCCTGAATCGTTATTTTCTTCACCACCTCCACGCTGTCGTATAGATAGGGCCGGTCCCAGCCAACGCCCTTGTGCGAGTAGGTATCGTCGTAGCGGGCTTTGGTGCGCCAGACGTCGTTGAGGGCTACCTCGGGAAACTCCGGCACGTACACCAGCGACGGAAACGGATGCAGGCTCCACAGGGTCATGACGTTCATGCGGTTACGTGCCATTTCGTCGAAGTACTCCCGCCAGAACTCCTCCTTCCACACCTCCGGGATATTGGCCTGGGCCGCGTCGCTGGCGTCGGTGTAGCTGGGCGTACGGAGGTCGAGCGGAATGTTGAACTTGATGCCCCGCTCCACCAGGTAGGGCTTATGATCCTTGCCTACCAGCCATTCGGCATGCTGCGTGCGCAGGGCTTCGGCCACGTCGAGGCCGCCGTACATGGCCCCCACGGGCGTACTGGCCAGTACCCACACGTTGGTTCCTTTGGTCCGGATGGCGTAGCTCTGGTCGGTATTCCACCGGGGCTGCGCCAACTGTTGCTGGGCGCATACCTTGCTTACCTCCGCCGGACCGGCCACGAGGGTGACGCGGTACGTGCCCACGTGTGGCTGTATCTCCTGGCGGGCAAAGCTTAGCTTGGGGTCATTCTGGGGGATCGTCTCGATCGACTGGGCGAAAGCAGGTGCGGCGAGCAGGCAGGCCACAACCAAAAGGAGCAGGTATTTCATAGCGGCAGAAGGTTGATTTTCAGAGGATATGGATGAATATCAACTAAGCAGAATGAAGATACTTTCTACCCGGAATGCCGAAATGATTTGAGCCCCGTCAGGGATGAAAGTACTCCCTATTCCCTCCCACCACTCCACCAAAAACACCTGATCAACCGATTTTCTTTTTCAGGTTGACCAGCAAATCCTTCCTGTCTTTCAGATCCAGCAATTGGTAAATATTTTTGATATGATACTTGACCGTATTCTCAGAGACAAACAGCTTGTCTGCAATTTCTTTGTTACTCAGGCCAGCCACCAACAGGTCAAGTACCTGCCTTTGGCGTTCGGAGAGTAAACCAAGGCCTCTGTTCAAAGGAATCGGGGTATCCGCAGATTCTAACTGTTTTTGGGAAAGGTAAGATTGTAATTCTGCCGACATGTGAACAATCTCATTTTTCATAAAAACCCTTTGCCGGCGGTAATAATACAACCCTCCTCCCAAAACCCCAACCACTACCAAAAGACTGACAATGAGCAAAATCAGATGAAGCTGTCTGGCTTTCTGTGCAGCCAGACTTTGATCCTTACTTTCCAGCATCATAGCCTCCTTTTGGTTGTGCAGGGCAGCTATATTTTCAGCCTGAGCGAAAACCTTACTGAGCGAATCCAAATTTTTTGCAGCAAAGGCAATACCTCTTACCTCGTTTTTATCTTTGTAAATCGCAAGTAATTCGCTGTATGCATAGATGCGGTACTTGATGATGTCACAGGAATCCGCATAGGCATCCGAACGCCTTAGTGCTTCCTGCATTCTCTCCTTTTGGTTCATCGCTGCATAAAGCTGCATCTTTTTGACATAGATCATGGGAAGATCGCAGGGAGAAGACGCCCGCAACCATTCGATGGCCTTATCGTACGTTGCTTCTGCTTGTGGGTATTGCTTTTTCAGAAACAGCAGGTACCCTTGCTGCATGACTATTTTGGCCTTGTTTTCCAGATCAATGTGCCGATATCCTGACTTTTCAATAATCCGCATACTACTGTCGGCTTTTTCGTACTGGTGGATATCAAAGTAAACAAATGCTTCCTGAGCCAGTATAATAGCCTGATACTGTTTACTATGACTGGTTTGCCGGGCAAAACTTCGGGCTTTTTCGAGAAACTGTAAAGTTGATGCATAATCCAGAACCCGCTTGTAGGTATACGAAAGCAGAAGAGCGGCCTGGTATTTCTCGTCAGCGCTCATTGAGGCACTTTCCAGAACAGGAAGCAACAGGGCCTGCGATTCCCGGTACTTCAATGCATTGTTTAATTTGTAAACCTTCTCTTCGAGTTGTTGAAAGGTTTCAGCGTGGGAAAAAAAAGGCATGGACAGCAGCAAAATTACCAAGAGGCCCAAGTGTTTACGCCCAACTCTCAGCTTCATAATTGAATTCAACGGATAAGATTGTCTTTTTAAGTATCCAAAGTTAAAATAATATCTGATAGAGTAAATCCGAATTTTACCGGTTGTAGCCGAGAAACTTAGAAGATATAGCTGCACGACAGGCTACTCCGTCTGTTTTTTTTGAAAATTTTCGAGCCGTCATAATTACAAGTAACTGTATTAAAGATAATTAAAAGCCGACTACCCAAAGGAGTAGTCGGCTTTTAATTGCAAAACTACCCGAGAGGATGAGACAAATATTTTGAGGGGAAAATACATTTGACCGAACTATACATGCAACCGTACCAGGAGGCTTTTGTGGGTATCCCAATCAAATTACTCACAATAGTCTCTCTGGTATCCCGGGAACTGTTCAGGAATCTCAAACTCTCTGGAGCATCTTACAAACCCATGATTGATTTTTTACCATCCCGAATTTATTTCAATTATCCGTTCCCGCCAGTAGGCTACTATCTGAAAACGATTGCTTTTCTGATCTGCTTTCTACTGAATGAGTACAGGCCCGCTAACGCAGCTCCGACCTGTATAACCATTAACACCCAGCCAAAAGAACAGCGGGTATGTGAAAATGGAACAATTAGCTTTACCGTAGCGGCCAGCGGTAATGTTACCGGTTATCAGTGGTACCGCAACGGCGCAGCCATTACAGGGGCAACCAGTGCTACCTACCAATTTACGGCAAGCGCCCAAAACCACCAAGATAAATACAAAGTAGATGTACAAGGCCCCTGTGGAACACTTACCAGCAATTCTGTCTCGCTTCATGTAGACAAACTACCGGTATTTACCGTCCAGCCCATGGATGCCACCCGCTGCGGCGGATCGGTAGTATTTACTTCCCTGGCCACCAATCTGGGCGCTTACCAGTGGATGAAAAACGGAGTAGATCTGGCTGACCAGGCCGAAAAGATCAACGGCAGCAAATCAAACACGCTCATTATTATGAACCTGTGTTCAAGTTGTGATGCAGGTAGCTACTCCATGAGAGCATTCGGTTTGAACACCTGCGCCCAGCAGAGCGTCATCAGCAACGCGGCCCAACTGATCATGTACGATCCCATTGTCATTACCACCCAACCCGCTGCCCAGAAGGTATGTGCGGGCGGCACAGCTACCTTCTCGGTAGCCGCCACCGGTACTATCACGGGTTATCAGTGGTACCGCAACGGCACAGCCATTGCCGGAGCTAATGGCCCTAGCTACGAGCTGA
>CATMVR010000424.1 GCA_950075905.1 uncultured Persicitalea sp.
TCGGCCAGTAGTTTGTCGTTGATTTGCTTGGGCGTTTCTTCCCCGTTAAGCACTTCCAGAAGTTCTTTCAGCTTCTTCAGGCCGTATCTTTCCTTGCTGCTGGTGTAGGCATCGGTGGCACCGTCGGTGTAGAGGAAAAACGTATCGCCGGGCGACAGGGTCATGATTTGTGAATTGTACTCGTAGGTACCATCAATGGCGAGAGCCAGACCGCCGTGTTTTTTCAGCTCCTCCACAGTTCCATCTTTTCGGCGGATCAGCGGTGGCTCGTGGCCGGCGTCGATGTATTCTACCACGCCTGTGGTCAGATCAATGATGCCGGCAAAGGCAGTCACGAACATAAACGAATTGTTGTCTGTACTGAGGAAGTTGTTGATCTCCCGTACCTCACTCACGAGGTCACCGCAGTTGGGACTCAGGAAATGGCTCTTGAAAATTGCCTTGGTAATAGCCATAAAGAGCGCCGCCGGGATACCCTTATCAGACACATCGCCGATGATGAAGAAAAGGCGGTTGTCGTCCATCAGAAAGTAATCGAACAGATCGCCCCCCACTACCTTGGCGGGTTCCAGAAAGGCGTGCAGGTCGAGGTCGTTGCGGTTGGGAAACGGCGGTGACTCCTTAGGGAGCATAGACTGCTGGATTTCCTTGGCAATGTTCAAATCGTTGTTGATGGATACCAGCTGGTCGCGTTCTTTTTGATACAGAACCAGCATATTGATATGCTCGATTGTTTTATTGATGGTAATTTCCAGATCCTCAAAATTGATGGGCTTGGTAATGAAATCGAACGCGCCGCGGTTCATGGCTGTGCGGATATTGTCCATATCGCCGTAGGCCGATACCATCACCGCTTTTACGAGGGGGTTGTTTCGTTCGTTCAGCTGCGACAAAAACGTGAGGCCATCCATCTCGGGCATATTGATGTCCGACAGAATAAGCACGATGTCGTCATTCTCATCCAATTTTTCGAGGGCTTCAACCCCATTATGGGCAAATATAAATTCAAATTTCTTTTCCCGGATCTGCTTTCTGAATCGCTGCGTGATCAGCATTTCCATATCAAATTCATCGTCAACATTTAATATTTTCATTCCCATGATTGTAGTTGTTTGAACGGATGTATTTTTAAATATAAGTTATAAATTGAGCGGAATACTGATAACAAACTCCGTAAATACTCCTTTTTCGGAGGTTACGGTCAGTTTTCCCTTGTGCATTTCGTTGATAGTGGCCATACTCAGCGATAGCCCCAGGCCAGTACCCTCACCGGGGGGTTTGGTGGTAAAAAAAGGATTGAAGACTTTCTCGACAGTATCCTGAGATATACCGATACCATTGTCTCTGATCCGGATATCTACCCAGTCGCCGTTCAGGGCTGAGCTTACCATGATTTCGGGTACGTAGCCTGGTTCGTTTTGCTCCTTGCTCCTGGCATTGACGGCGTAGCAGGCGTTGTTAACCAGGTTGATGATTACCCGGGTAAATTCGCTGGCCATCAGGTTGACTTTGCCGATGCCGGGGTCGAGCCGAAAAATAAACTTGACATTAAACTCTTTGTCGTTGCCCCGGACCCCCTGATAGGCTAGCTTAGAGAACTCTTCGAGCAGCTGGTTCAGATCCGTAGGGATTACCTGGTTGGCATCGGTGCGGGTCTGGGTGAGCATGGTTTGCACAATGCGTTCGGCCCGGCTACCGTTTTCCAGGATACGGTTTATGTTTACATTCACCATATCGACGAGTTCGAGTACTTCCTCCGTTTCGGTAGATTCAGAAGCATTGAGGAGCTCCTTCATTTCTGTTACCAGGTCGAGGGTAAGCCTGGAAAAGTTATTCACGAAATTTAGCGGATTCCTGATTTCGTGAAGAATGCCAGCGGTCAGCTGGCCAATTCCCGCCAGTTTACTCTGCTGTTCAAAGCGCTGCTGTACCAATTCCATTTCGCTGCCGAGTTTTTGAATGTTTTCGGAGAGCGTGGCGTTGGCTTGCTGGAGATCCTCAATTTCATTGGAACTATCCATAGATTGTTTTTTTAGCGGTCCTATAATTTACCTGTTACGTCGGTATTATCCAAGTAGAGCGAATTCTATTACTGTGCATGTCAAATGGCGGGAAGCCTGATGGTAATTTCTACATATTCACCTTCTTCTGATTTTATGTCTATCTCCCCCCGGTGAAGTTCGATGATATCCCTGCTCATATACAGGCCGAGGCCAGTGCCTTTTGACGTAGGCTTGGTAGTGAAAAACGGGCTGAACATCTGCTTCATTTCCTGCTTGGGGATACCCTTGCCATTGTCACGAAACCGGATGAAGACATTCTTGCCATCAGCTTCGGTGGTGATGGTGAGCCTGGGCTTGTACCCAGGTTTTTTTGTGGCCTTCTTTTTCTCATTCATCGAATAGATCGCGTTGTTGATAATGTTACTGATCACGCTGCTCATCTCGTAGGGTAGTACCCTCACCTGCACCGCGGGGGCGTTCAGCTCAAACACTACATCCAGTTCATTCTCCAGGTCTTTTGTCTCGTTTTTTAGTTCCTGCAGCGCCAGCCGACTTTTACTTTCTACAAACCCATTGAGATCGGTTTGAAAGAATTCGTTCGATTTTTCTTTCAGGAGCCGTTGCATATCTTTTACTATGCGGGTGGTACTGTTTCCATGCTCTTTTATTTTTAAAAGATTAACTTTCAGCATCTCCATGTCACTATTGAAATCCTCTCCAATTTCTTCGGGAAATGAAATATCCTCCGTTTTTACCAGGTCGGTCAATTCTTCGATGAGCCCGCTAGACGACTCCGAAAAGTTGTTTATATAGTTGAGCGGGTTTAGGATCCGGTCCACAATTCCGCGCGTAAGCTGCCCGACGGAGGCGAGGCGCTCCTGCCGGATAAGTTCTTCCTGGGCTACCTTCAGGTTGGTAAGGGTTTTTTCGAGATTTTCCAGAATCCTGGTTTTGATAAATGCCGCAATCAGGTGTTCTTTCAGGTTGCGGATCATGTCAAAATCCGACTGACTGAAAGCATTATATCTAAAAGTATTTTCGATCGTGATAAACCCTTCTACCTGGCCTTCCACGTTGATGACGATAGTAATCAGAGAGCGGGGAGGGGGAAGGGTGTCCAATGCATTGGCTAGTGGCGCAAAGTGAGCATCTGTCTTGAAGTAGATATCCTCTGCTTTTTCCTCCGCATTTTCGAGGTACCTTTCTTCGGCCTGAAACAAAGTGAGCCGGATGTCTTCCAACTGCGATATGTCCACATCTCCGTAGGCTGCCTTGAAGAGGAAAGTATCAGATCCTTTGTCGTAGAGCAGCGCCGTAGCCGTATCCATATTGCGGATAATGTTGAGCTTGGCCAGAACGGTTTCAAAAAGGCTGTTGAATTCAATCTCTGAGTTGATGGATTGAACGATCTGGTCAATTTTTTCGAGCTGATCGTTTTTTGAGGCCAGTTCCAGCGATTGCTTTTCGAGTTCTTCTTTCTGACTCGAAATCTCCTCGGTACGCTCCGTTACCATGTTTTCGAGCAAATCGCGCTCCTTGACCAGCGACCGCAACCGCCACCTGATCAGAAAGTAAAGTCCGGTACCCAGCAGTAGAGCGTAGAGCAGATAAGCCCACCATGTCTGGTACCAGGGTTTTAGAATTACAAAATCAAAGACCGATTCCTTACTTTCAATATTGTATATATTACGGGCTTTGACCCGGAACCGGTACCGACCCGGTGCCAGGTTGGTGTATTCTTTCTGATTTTGCGAAATCCAGTCAGACCAAGTGTCGTCATAGTTTTCGAGATAGTATTTGAAATCCAGCTCCTCGCCGGGATTGAAGCTTGCCGCAGAAAATTGAAAGACGATATCATTGAAGTCATAGCCGATCCGCAACCGACCCGTACCAATGGTGCCGCCGGAGGAGGGGGTAAACCCATTGAAAGCAAGGCTGTCGCCTTTCAGGTTTATTTTGCGGATCAGGGAGGGGTAAATCTTTTCGTACTCATCGGCCTGGGCAAGATTGAACCGGATGGCTCCTTCGGGTCCACCAAACCACACAATGCTGTCGGCATCGGGATAGATGGTCTTAAACGTACGGTCAGAAAACGCCCGGAATGGCCTTTCGATCTCCTCGTAGCCCTGCTTTCCTGTTTTCTTGTACAGGGTAATAAATTTCTCGTCTCCCCGGGTAGTCCAGAAGTTGCCATTGCGTCCTTCCACAATTTCCCCTTTCCAGTAGTTGGAGGCACTGCTATCGGTCTGAAAAAGATTGGCCTTCTGAAAGCGGTCGTGGGTGGGGCTGTAACGGAATGTACCGTTTTTATTCCACGCAATCAGCCCTTCCTTACTGGCAATCACCTGGTTGTAAAGGAGGGTTTCCAGGCCTTGCTGTAATCCGTAGACGGTTCGGGTGAGCGTCTGCGGATTCAGACGGTATAGCCCCTGCGATAGCGTTTCCAGCCAGAGGTGGCCCTGTTCGTCTTCGGTGATTCCGATGATCTGGTCGTCGATGCCCGGTACCTGTCGGTAACTTCGGCTGGCGGTGTTGAGGAGTCCCAGTCCGCTTTCGAGTCCGATAAATACCTGGTTGGGGTCCTGCCGTAAGCTGTGCAGACATATGGAGAAATCGGAAGTAAGCGCCTGGGCGCTGCCACTATTCACCCGATAAACGCCCTTACTGGTGGCAGTCAGTAAGGCATTGGAGGAAGCTTCCAGCTGAAAACAGCTGGCGTTGATCCCCTGCACTTCTAAAGGCTGGAAACCACTGAGGTAGTAGAGCCCGTTGAGTGTGGCAAAATACATGATGTTGCGGTAGCGGAGCAGGTCGTTGACTTCGCCTTTGATGCCTATGGCTTCATCGAAAACCGAAATGGGCGAAGGGATATCTACCTGGATGATTCCGTTGTTTAAGGCCAGCCACAGGATTCCACCGCTCGATTGATACATGCTGTTGACCTGGACGTTGTCGAAGGCGTCGCCGGTGATAAACTGGACAATTTTCCCCTGGCGGTTCAGCAGGACAATCCCCCCCTGCAGGGTAGCTACTGCCAGGCTACCATCCGAAAGTGCCAGCCCGGTGCTTGCCTGATTGGCGGCCAGGTAAGCGTTGGCCGGGCTGTCGAATCGGTCGAGATATAAGTCCTTTATCCTGAACAGTCCCTGGTTGCTGGTGACAACCAATACAGACTGGTCGCCCAGTG
>CATMVR010000425.1 GCA_950075905.1 uncultured Persicitalea sp.
GCTGGAATCAGACTGAATGGCGGCTTGCAGAAAAAGGTACCCAATAATGAGCCACACGATGCCTCGGGCAATATACCCCATCTTGCCGGTTCTGATTAGTGTTTCCTTTAACCGCTTATCCAGTTTTGACTCCTGGATTTTCTTCCGGTACTTATCCGAGAGTGAATAGTAAATCTGGTACACGCCAATGGCTGCCGTGGCCACCGCCACGATGCCTACCAGCCACTGCCCAAACGGTTGTTCGAGGAGCTTCTGGGCCAGCGTCTGCCGACTGTCGCCACCACCCGAGCCGCCGCCATTTCCAAAAAGCATTTTGGCCGCATAAAAGGTCAAAGCCCCGTAAACCAGGCCACTAGACAGGTAAGCTACCCTTTTGCCCAGCCCTTTGGCGTCGTCGCCTTTGTTTTCGGTGTCCTTGATGGCCTGAATAAGACGCCAAACTGTGTAGCACAGTAATCCAAGGGTTGTCAACCCGAGCAAAATCTGCCCGAAGGGCTGGTCCTGAATCCATTTGAGTACCTGCGTTTTGCCGTTTTGCCCGGAGCTGCTGCCTAGCTCAAAGGCCGTGGCAAAAGTAAATATACCTACCAGAGAGTACACCAGCCCTTTGGCGGTCAGGCCGGCCCGGGCCGCGCCTTCGATCCATTTGTCCTGTGAGGGGGCGTTTAGTGATGCTGAATTCATAATCATGTTGGTTTTAGTACATTGTTAGGTTAAAAACAGCCACATAGGACTGTTTTTAACCTAACACCAAAACTGTTCCAACCAGGAGTCCGAGCAGCCACCCCGGGAAAAGCGCTCAGGCTTTTTTGATGATTGGCTGATACCGGGCCCTTACGAACATGAAGATTCCGTAGCATACCAGGCCCAAGGCTATGATACCCAGAATCAGCGGGCCGTACTCGTATTCCAGAAAATTGAGCGCGGAGTCTATGTCTCCGGCTTCACTGGGGTCTGACTGAATGGCGGCTTCCCACAGAAAGTAGCCAACCACCAGCCACACAATGCCCCGGGCCATGTAGCCCACCTGACCCGATTTGATCATGATTTCCTTCACCCGCGAATCCAGAAAAGACTCCTGGATCACCTGCCGGTACTGGCCCGACAAAGCGAGATAAATCTGGAACACGCCGATGGCGATCGTACCCAGGGAAAAAGCCCCTACCAGCCACTGACCGAAAGGCTGCTCCAGCAGGCTTTGCACAATGGTACGGCGGGTGTTTTCTTCCCCCTCTGGCGGCACCCTACCCTCGCCAAACAGCAGAATAGTGGCGTAGTAGGTCAGGGCTCCGTACACGGTACCGTACGATATGTAGGAAATGCGGATAGCCAGGCCATGCAGGCTGTTGCCTTTTTTCTCGGTGTCGAGTATAGCGGCCGTAAACCGCCACAGGGTGTAGCAGAGGAGTCCTACTGTGGTGATGGCCAGCATCACCTGCCCGAAAGGCAAACTCTGAATCCATTGCAGGATTTGCGTCACTTTTCCCTCATCGGTATCCCTGCGCAGTTCGATGGTAGCCATAAAAGTCAGAGTACCGATCAACAGGTACACCAAACCCAGGGCGGAGAGCCCCACCTTCGCCGCGAGCTCGATCCATTTGTCCCTTGGAGAAGTAGTGGGTAAAGAATTTGCCATAAGTCAACTTCCTGATAAACGTTCGTGTCCTATACAAAGGAGAGGGGGGCTCTGCGCAGACAAATGTACTTACGTAACAGACAGCCGTCTGTATCTCACCGCCACCAGCATTGTACTAAAAAAGCTATGCTTGACACCTTACAGTTTTATGGAAAAATGCAGACTTGCTACCTGAAAACGCTTGTTGAGGTACAGCCGGTGGGCATTGGTGCGGGCTTCGGTAACGCCCGAATCCAGGTGTACTTCCTCGTAGCCTTCACGACGGGCGTAGTCCAGAATCCAGTCTACCAGCCGGCCCGCGTAGCCGTGGCCCCGATGCTCGGGCAGGGTAGAGAGGTCGTCTATATAGAGGTATTTACCCCGAAAAAGGTTGTACCCATACTCAAACACTGCCACGGCGGCCGCCTCGCCGTCTGTTTCCACAAAAACCATCATTCGGTTGTCGGCCAGCGTCAGGCGGATGGCTTCTTCGTACAGGTCGTCGGTTAGCTTTGGGCGGAGGGTCTGAATAGCCCGACGGCATTTGGCCATGTCGGCAGGGGTGGTAGCAATTTGTACATTCATTGTCGGACTAAAACGGATTGGGTAAAAAAATACCTGTGAAAGAGGTTAGTTCCTTTCACAGGTACACAAAGTGGGTATCGGGGGCGTTTTACCCCTTATTGCCCGCCACAATGAGGTTTTTGAATGTATGTCCCATTTTATCGCGCTTTGTCAGGAGATAGCGCTCGTTGTGGGGATTGGAAACTACCTCGATAGCAATAGAATCCACAATTTCCAGCCCGTAGCCCATGAGTCCTACCCGCTTTCTGGGGTTGTTGGATATAAGCTTGATTTTGGAAACGCCCAGGTCGCGCAGGATCTGCGCCCCTACGCCGTAGTCGCGGGCATCCATGGGTAGCCCCAGCTCGATGTTGGCCTCGACGGTATCGCGGCCCATTTCCTGCAACTTGTAGGCTTTCAGCTTATTGAGCAAGCCAATGCCACGCCCTTCCTGGTTCATGTATACCACCACGCCTTTTCCGGCCTTGTCTACCATCTCCATGGCGGCATGCAGCTGCCCGCCGCAATCGCAGCGGCACGAGCCGAAGATATCTCCCGTCATGCAGGAGGAATGTACCCGCACCAGCACGGGCTCATCTTTCTCCCAGGTACCTTTCACAAGGGCCAGGTGCAGGTCGCCGGTGTTGAGCTGCCGGTAGGCAATCAGGTCGAAGTGCCCCCAGTCGGTGGGCATATCCACGCCAATCTCGCGCTTGATGAGCGTCTCCTGCTGCAAGCGATATTCGATCAGATCCTTAATCGTAACCAGCTTCATGCCCAGCCGGTCGGCAATGACCCGCAGCTCGGGCAGGCGCGCCATAGAGCCGTCGTCGTTGAGTACCTCCACCAGCACCCCCGACGGCGCCAGGCCCGCCAGGCGGGCAAAGTCCAGCGACGCCTCCGTATGGCCGGTACGGCGCAGCACGCCCCCCTGCTTGGCTTTCAGTGGAAAAATATGTCCCGGGCGGCCCAGATCTTCGGGCCGGGTGGCGGGATCAACCAGGGCTCTGATGGTCTTGGCGCGGTCTGAGGCCGAAATACCCGTGGTACAGCCATTGCCCAACAGGTCTACGGATACCGTGAAGGCGGTCTCGTGCGTAGCGGTGTTGGTACCCACCATCATTTCCAGGCCCAGCTCGTCGCAGCGCTCCTCGGTCAGCGACACACAGATCAGCCCCCGGCCTTCGCGGGCCATCAGGTTGACTACTTCCGGCGTTATCAGCTCGGAGGCACCTATCATATCTCCCTCATTTTCACGATCTTCGTCGTCTACTACAATGATCAGACGACCCGCTTTTATATCTTCGATAGCATCTTCGATAGAGTCCAGAGGGATTTTGGTATTATTGTTGTCCATTAGTTCTATTGATGAAAAATAGATTTGTCATTTAACTCGTTTTAGGGTGTAAAGGTAAATCCTTCCTTTGGAAAGTCTTACTTTTGACTCCTTAAAAGAACAAAGCGTGAGGCAGTTCCGTTTCTTTCTGCGCAGCGCAATACATCATTTACAATTTTTAAATAACGTATTTTGACACACTGTTTACGTAAAATACGCATCATTTGTTGGGTAGCCTGCTGCGGTTGGCTGTTGGGTATGGGTATCTTGGCCGAAGTGAAGGGGCAGGATTTGTGTCAGGCGGGCGGTGGTGGATTTTCCGTCAATGGTACTACCGGAACCGGACCCGTATATATTTGTAGTGTGAACACCAGCATCGTAGTAACCAGTACGGCCACAAATGCTAACAATATTGGCTACAACTTTGACTACAAGGGAGAGTCTAACCCCGCGACAACGGCAAACACTACACATACTTACCAAAAGCCCGGAAGGTACCGGATTTTGCAGGTAGGAAGCCGAAACGCTACCGGAATTACGGCCTGCCGCGAGGTCATCGTTCTTACCAATACTCCCCCAAACGTACAGATCCAACCCTGCCCCGGCAATATTGTCAAGCTGACCATTGTGCGCGACAGCCTGTCCCGGCCCTACGATCAATTTGAGATCAGCTGGAATGACGGCTCCCGCCTTCTGCTAAATCAAAGCGACTCCCTGACGGTCACGCATTCCTATGCCATCACGGGTACCTACGCTATTGCGGTTCGGGGTATTTACCTTAATGCTGGCGGTTGCGCCGGAAGTACCACCATCCGGCCTACCGTGACGCTGATCCGAAACCAGCTGGCCCTCGCCGTGAGCGAGGTGCAGGCGCGGGCCGATGGCTCGGCCACCCTTACCTACACGGGCACTGCCGGCGTGGAAGCGGAGGTACTGGCCAAAACCGGCACCGGTATCTACATCCCCCTGGGTGTCAAGAACGCGCAGGGAGGCACGCAGACGCTCACGCTCTCGTCCCTCAATCCCCGGCAGGTGTACTGCATCAAACTGCGGGCCGTGGATGCCTGCGGCAATACCGTGGAGTCTAACGCCATGTGTACCATGCTGCTCAATGGTACCGCCGAAAGCGAGCGCAACGTCCTGACCTGGAACCAGCCCGACGAAACGCAGGGGTTTGTGCGGTATCAGCTCCTGCGCGACGGCGCGGTGGTAAAAAGTACCACCAATGTGCAGGACGCCTCCTACGTAGATACCGATGTGCAGTGCGGGGTTACGTACCGCTACCAGGTCATTGCTACCTCCGACAGAGGGCGTTCAGTATCGGCTCCGATAGAGGTAACGGCCCGCTCGGACCGCAAGCCGGACCCCGCGTGGAGCTACGCAAAGCGGTTTGCGGCCAAGGAGGCCTGCGCCAAGGCCCTCGGCACCGGGATGCGGGCCGATGTCTACTGGCGGGACATGGGTGTGGTGAACCTGCCCAGCGGGCGACCGACCCTGAAATTGACCGGCCACGCGGCCGAGCATCTGGCCCGACTAACACCGTCCGGCCACACTCCGAATATCCATTTGACGCTAAGCGACGAGCATCCCTATGCGCTCGCCTTCGTGGTGATCGAAGTCTTGCCCGTCACATAATCAGGCTATAGGCCTGTCACGCTTGCGCGCGG
>CATMVR010000426.1 GCA_950075905.1 uncultured Persicitalea sp.
GTACCGATCGCCCGAGGAAGTTTTTCAAAACGCTACCCTGAATAACGAGGGTGTTGCATTTATTACTTGAATCCACCTTGTAAGCTAGCAGCTATTCACCTAACAGCCAAAAAAACTACCTGACAGCTAATCACTAACAGCTAACAACCTAAAAATGGAAAACACAACACTGACCGAAGCAGAGCTAAGGGAAGAGATCATTAAGGCCATTAAGTCGGTATACGACCCGGAGATACCCGTAGATGTATACGAACTGGGGTTGATTTATGACTTGAAAATATTTCCGGTAAACAACGTCTACGTATCCATGACGCTTACGTCTCCCTCCTGCCCTTCGGCGGGCTCACTGCCGGGCGAGGTAGAGCAACGTATCCGCGAAGTACCGGGCGTAAACGATGTGAGTCTCGAACTTACCTTCGACCCCCCTTACACTACCGAAATGATGTCAGAAGAAGCGAAGCTCGAACTGGGCTTTATGTGATTCTGGCCCTGAAAGAACAATAACCTAATAATTAATTCAAACTTTAAATCAAGAATACTATGTATCCTCCACAATTAGTTGCTCCCATGAAGGCCGACCTGACCAGCGTTGGTTTTCAGGAACTACTCACCGCCGAAGACGTGGACAAGTATATGGAGAGTGCCGAAGGTACTACCCTGGTAATGATCAACTCTGTCTGTGGCTGTGCGGCCGGTGCGGCCCGCCCCGGTGTGAAAGCGGCCCTTGCCCGTAGTGAGGTAAAGCCCGACAATCTGGTGACCGTTTTTGCGGGTGTAGATACCGAAGCCGTGGGTAAAATGCGTGAGTATACGCTACCCTACCCTCCTTCGTCGCCAGCCATTGCTATCTTCAAAGACGACGAACTGGTACATTTCATTGAGCGTCACCACATTGAAGGTCGTTCGGCCGAGATGATCGCTCAGCACCTGCAAATGGCCTTTGAAGAGTTTTGCGGAGAAGAGGCTTAATTTGCTGCCAATCAGCAACCCAAAAAACGGGAGACAGTCGGCGTACTGTCTCCCGTTTCTTTTGGAACAGACTGCACTCTTGCCAGAAACTTTCCCTGCGGTGGCTGGCATTAAAAACCAAAATGGTCTATATTACGTTAAAGACTACAAAAGCTATCTGGACAGAAACATCCACTTCCTCACATTAATCAGACTGACTTATGCTTGGACATCATTTCTCAAAGTATATACCCGAAGAGCAGGGCCCCAACTCAAAATTTGACCAGCTACTGAACATTTTTCAGCAGCTGCTCCTCATGACGTCCGGCAATGTAACAGAGGCCATGTCGTGGCTGAGCGAACTGGACCGCCAATACGGCCTCACCAGCGATCAGTACGGTATTGGTGATTTTTACGAAGACCTTAAACGCAAGGGCTACATTACTGAAAAAGACGGCGAAGGGCAGGTAGTCATGACCGCTAAGAGCGAGCAAAGTATCCGTAAGAGTGCTCTGGACGAAATTTTTGGCAAGCTAAAACGCTCCAAAAGCGGGGGAAACCACCATACACCCTTCACGGGTACGGGCGATGAGCTCAGCAGTGATGTCCGGCCTTTTCAGTTTGGCGACACCCTCGAACAGATATCCATGACGGAATCCATCAAAAATGCCCAAATCAACCACGGCATTGGTGATTTTACCCTGATGGAGCAGGATCTGGAAGTAGTGGAAAAAGAGCAGAAAACGACCACGTCGACGGTCATGATGATCGACATAAGCCATTCTATGATCTTGTACGGGGAAGACCGGATCACACCCGCTAAGAAGGTAGCTCTGGCCATGGCCGAGCTGATTAAGACCAAGTACCCCAAAGATTCTCTGGACATCATTGTGTTTGGCAACGATGCCTGGCAAATTCAGATCAAGGATCTTCCCTATCTGGAAGTGGGCCCCTACCATACCAATACGGTGGCCGGCCTGGAACTAGCCATGGACCTACTTCGCCGTAAGAAGACCCGAAACAAACAGATCTTTATGATCACCGACGGCAAACCAACGTGCCTGAAAGAAGGGATCAAGTACTATAAGAACAGCTTTGGACTCGACAGAAAAATTGTGAGCAAAACCCTCACCCTGGCTGCCCAATGCCGCCGGCTGGATATTCCCGTCACAACGTTCATGATTGCAAGTGACCCGTACCTCAAACAGTTTGTGCAGAATTTCACTCAGGTCAACAACGGCCGGGCGTATTATAGCAACCTGCAAGGCCTGGGAGGATTTGTGTTGGAAGACTTCCAGCGCAATCGCCGCAAAAATATCAAGTAGACTACTATTCTTGGTAATAAAAAGGGTTCGGCTGCCATGGCAGCCGAACCCTTTTTATTGTTACCATGTAGGCTTACAGAGCAGGAATCCGCAACACTTGTCCTGGATAAATTTTGTCTGGATGGTTTAGCATCGGCTTGTTTGCTTCAAAAATCGTGGGGTACTTCATCATATCGCCATAGTACTCTTTGGCAATTTTGGAAAGGGTATCTCCTTTCTCAACTGTATGAAATTTGGCTTCGGGGGCAGGTTCGGCTACCGTCATGCGGTTGTCTACCACGGCTACTCCTTCTACATTACCAACCGCAAGGGCTATTTTCTCCGAGTCTTCCTGCCTGGCTACTTCACCTTCCAGCACTACGGTATCACCGGAGGTTTTTACCTGAATAGACTTGTAGGCCAACCCAAGTGCTTTAATATGAGCTAAAAGAGCGCTAGCGCGCAGTGGCTCCACTTCGGGAGTAGCCGCTACGGTTTCTTCTTTCTTAAAGACTTTTTCGCCAACTCCTTTCAAAAATGACATCAATCCCATGATCTTTTTTGGTTTTAGTGAATACTGTGTTTGACTAAATTAAATCAAATCTACTCTTTTTGAAACAGCAGACAAGTTATAGACTCAACTTTAATCAAAACGTAACACCAAAATCCTGAATCTTATTCTCAGTAGTAGTTTGTGCCTGCCTGTCAGGCGTACTCAAGACTGTTGGCAAATTCGCAGAAGCGCTTCCGGAAGGCCCGGTAGTTTTGCTCATAGTAAAACATTTCCTCCCGGAAATAGGGGTTCTCTCTTTTTGGAATATCCGGCAGATCTACCTTCACTTCAATCCGGGGCTCAAAATCCATCCTGACTTCTCCGGATGCTTCTTTCTTTTGCGCACTTACTTCCGCCAATAGCTTATTGATGATACGCAGGAGATCATTGATTTTCCCCATCATCTCTTGGTACGCCTCACAGGAAACCACCCCTCCCTTGTTCATTAGGTAGCTTTCAAAAATTGCCAGCTCCCGACGATTGTACTCCAATTCATTCTGCCAGAGTAAATACTCAAAATACTCACAGTTTGCGGCCTGTACTTTTTTCATCGTTAAGTAAATTAAAGTATAACATTCCAATCCATTGTGCTTTCATCGTCTGTACCGGAGCCATTGTGGGCGTACTCGGTAAGTACCAGCAGGGGTACCTCTGCCTGATAGGCCAGAATACGGCTTGTGCTGCGGTTGAGTATGATATCCCACAAGCTACGATGATGCGATATCGTAACCAACAGGTCGGTCTGATGACTAGCAAGATAGTCTTCGATTCCTTCCAGGGGAGAATCGTCCTTAATGTAGTAATGAAGAGGGCTATACTGAACGAAATATTGATCCAAAAGCGACTGCCGTTCTGTATCTACTTGCGAAGGAGCCGTATCTTTATCAAGAATGCTCAAAAAAATCAACTCTTTGTTGCCGTGCTGCATCAACTCCCGAACGGGAGCAAATACCTCCGGAGATTCAAAATTGGAGTAATCGGTTGCCACCACTATGTTCTCTATACGTTTTGGGCGGGTTTTGACCGGCACCACCAATACCGGGCAAGGCGCCGTGCGTAGCATCTGCGTAGCCACACTTCCCAGCCTGACGCTGTTGCCCGTACCGCTTGCGCCAACCACCAGCATATCAAAAGGATCTTTCCGGTAGAGTTCACTGACGGTAATGTACAAATTGCCGGCAATAGAAAGGCCTTCAATAGCGTGGTTTTCGTAGAGGGCGACTTTTTTTAATTCCGCAACAACCTCATCAAGATTTGACTGGGCATTTCTCGCAATCTGCTCGTCTACAATCCCAGTCGAGTCGGGCAGTACAATAAAGTTATTCAGGATAGTGAAGGAACAAGCAACGTCACGGTAGAGATTGACCGTATAAAATAGTGCTTTACGTGATGCTTCGGAAAAATCTGTGAGTACTAGAATCTTTTTCATGTATATGGGTTTATGAGTGAAGCGTTCAGGTTATCAGTTTGAAAAAATCGTTCCCTCTGCCGGGGAGCTATCGATATTCATACCCAGAACTTTTCATAAAGTTACGGTGCATTTTACACTGGAAAAAGTAACAGAATTAGGCAAAAAGGTAACAATTGTCATTTTTCTCCCCGAAAACGGGCTTAGAGAGAAACCCAAAGCCGACTCTTGCTATTCAGACTGGGGCTATCACTATTGGCAAACCTTCATCCTTGCCATTTGTTACATAGTAAACCACTCGATAGCAGTATTTGTCTATCCGTGAGTTGGCTGATAGTGAGGTACTCATTGAAAAGCCGCTCAAAGGTGATAAATTTGTAAAAACCCTTTTTCATTTTCCAAACCTACCCTGCATGAATCGCTCAGAAAATCTCAGAAGACTACAATCAGAAGAATTTGATATTTGTATTATTGGAGGGGGAGCGAGTGGTGCAGGAAGTGCGTTGGACGCTGTATTACGCGGGTACAAGGTGGCGATGATCGACCAGAAAGACTTTGCTTCCGAAACCTCCTCCCGATCTACCAAGCTGATTCACGGTGGAGTTCGCTATCTGGAGCAAGCTTTTACCAAGCTGGATTTTGCTCAGTTGAAGCAGGTGAAGCATGGCCTGGAAGAGCGCAGGATTGTGATCAAAAACGCACCCCATCTGGCCCGCCCATTAGCCCTGCTGACCCCGGTTTTTTCCTGGGTTGAAGGAGTGTATTACAGCGTGGGCCTGAAAATGTACGATTGGTTTGCAAACGACAAGACTCTTCCCAAAGGAAAATGGCTGAGCAAAAAGGAAGTAATGGCCCGTATGCCAACCCTTGACCAGGACAAACTGCATAGCGCGGTACTTTACTACGACGGGCAGCACGACGACGCCCGCTACTGCCTGGCTATTGTGCAGT
>CATMVR010000427.1 GCA_950075905.1 uncultured Persicitalea sp.
AGTATATTCCCAAAAGCTGGGTGGATATTATCGAAAACGATTTTCACGCCGTAGCTCTCCGGGACATTGTAGTCAACGACAAAACGTACTACAAAACCGGTGATACGCTGGAAATATACCCCGAGAACTTCTACTACGAAATAGAATACCGGGAGCCTTCCGGCAAGGTCTTTACCCTGTTTCCCCGGGCGCAGATCAACCCCCGCATGGGTCTGATTTCCTCACCGGATATTCAGCGGAAGTACAACAAGGACCTGTATACCTATGTATCCATGGTGACCAACCCGCTGGAAGAAGGCAAATGGAGCGCCACAGAGGACTTTACCGTGGCTATGAGCGATACCTTCTTTGTCAACGATTACGTGGCCATCCTTGATAACGTGGTGCGTACCGATAAGGTAGATGGCATCACGCTCGGGCCCAATGACGCGGCCGTAAAAGCCCTGATCCGGGTGCTCGACAACGAGCGGGAGTATATCATTACGCCCTCCTTCGTAATCCGCGACCGCAACGTAGCCCGCAAGGCCGAAGTAAGCGACGAACTGGGCCTCCGGGTTCAGTTTAGCGAGATCAACCCGCAAACGGGAGAATTTACCTTCTCGGTCAATACCCGGCAGCGTGATTTTATCGTCATGAAAGCCCTCGAAAAGCCCCTGATCAATGTCTTGTGGCTGGGTACCTTTGTGCTGATCATTGGATTCATAATGGCAACCATCCGGCGTTTTCGCGACTTCCTGAAAAACCAGAAGAAAGAGCTGGCCGGCCCCGGAAAAGCAAAGAAAATGAAGCCACAGCAGGTATAAGAAGCTGTTTGAATAATCGTCATAAAAAAAACCTGAGGGCGCCGCTCTCAGGTTTTTTTTATGGTGTACCGTCTGGTCAGGCTACGATCTCTATCCGGTTGCCATCGGGGTCCAGCACCACACTTTCGTAGTAGCCGTCGCCGGTGGTGCGGGGTTCGCCCACCACCTGGTATCCGTCGGTACGCAGACGTTCGGTGAGCTGGTCTACCTGCTCGCGGCTTCCTACCGACAGCGCGAGGTGGGTCAGCCCCAGCCACTCATCGCCCAAGGTACCCTGCCCTTCGGCGATGGCTTCTTTTTCCATAATTTCCAACCGGGCGTCGCCTTCAAAAGAAAGAAAGTAGGAGGCAAACCCTTTACGGGGATTTACGTATTTGTCATTGGCTACGGCCCCAAAATAGCGGACATAAAACTCCCGTAGGCTATCCAGATTCCGGGTGTACAGGGCAACATGATCGAGTCGGGCCATACCGTTTATAAATTGGTTGAAAAGTTATCAAAGCAAGTAAACATAGCCGTAAGAAGTAAACAAGGAAAATCTATATATTTGACGACGGCCTTCCCTTTTACTAACCCTCTTTTCTCTACTCTATGCGTATCTTTTTTCGACTAGTGGGACTACTCCTCGTCCTGCTTCTGGGGGTGCTACTCTGGAACACCTACCGGCTACCTTCCCGGCAGCTGACGGATGTTGCTCCCGCGCCCGAAATTCCGGTCAGTGATTCGGCGGTGCTCCACCTGAGCCGCGCCATTCAGATTCCAACCATCTCCGACTCCGCCCAGAAGGACACCTCCCAATTCGAAGCCTTTGTGCAGTTTTTGGAAAACTCCTACCCCCGGGTACACCAACACCTGGAACGGGAGCGGATAAACCGCTACGCGCTGCTCTATCAGTGGAAAGGTAGTAATCCCGACCTGAAACCCATACTGCTGATGGGGCATTACGACGTTGTGCCCGTGATTGAGGGTACCGAAAGTAGCTGGACCAAAGCCCCCTTCTCGGGAGCCATGCAGGATGGGTACCTCTATGGACGGGGAAGCCTGGACGACAAGAGTACGGTGCTTGGCATACTAGAAAGCGTGGAGTACCTGCTCGGGCAGGATTTCCAGCCCGAGCGCACCGTATACCTTTCCTTCGGGCACGATGAAGAGGTGAGCGGCCTGCTGGGCGGAAAAGCCCTGGCCCAGATGCTCGAAAAAAGGGATGTGAAACTGGAAATGGTACTGGACGAGGGAGGTACCATCAAAACTGATGGAGTAGCCGGCCTGAACCAACCGGTGGCTCTCGTAGGAATTGCCGAAAAAGGCTACACGAGCGTGCAGCTAACCGCCCACGGCGAAGGCGGTCATTCGTCTATGCCACCCGCTAAAACCAGCATTGGCATGCTGGCCACTGCCATCGACAACCTGCAAAAAAGTCCCTTCGCAACCAACCTGGGCGGTACGGTGGGTGAAATGCTCCGTTTTCTTGGTCCGGAAATGCCTTTTATGCAAAAACTAGCCATTGCCAACCTCTGGCTGTTTGAGCCACTTCTGATCAGCACCTTCAGCGCCACCAACTCCGGGGCGGCCAGCACGCATACTACCATAGCCCCCACCATTTTGAAAGCGGGCGTAAAAGACAACGTTCTGCCCATCGACGCTCAGGCTGTGATCAATTTCCGCATTCTGCCCGGCGATTCGGTCCAGGGAGTTGTGAACCATGTGAAAGCAGCCATCAAAGACACGAATATTACGGTAGAGTCTTTGAGTGCCTTTGACTCCGAGCCATCGGCGGTATCGCCCCCCGACGCCGACGCCTTTCAACAGCTACACCGGGCCATCAAGGCCTGCTACCCCGATGTGCTCGTATCTCCCTACCTCGTGCTGGGTGCTACCGATGCACGGTACTATCGCCGCCTCAGCGAAAACATCTACCGCTTTACCCCCTACCAACTCGACGAAGAGGATTTGAAAAGACCCCATGGTACCAACGAGCGCATCCGGATTGCCACCTACCACAAAATGATTCAGTTTTATGCCACCCTACTCAGTAGTATGGCAAAATAGACCCCGTCTATTATTGTCTAAAAAAAAGTTTATGGATTTGTAGATTTTTCTTTGGAAGAAATTGATAATGATAGGATTATTCTCTAACATTGCTTCATAATTCCAAAGAAATAGCAAAAGCAGATTCTGAATTCAGAATTTTTAGATAAACTGATTACTATACACACACATTTTTTATTGCTGTGGGTAGAAATACTTAATACAAGCAGAAAAGCATCTACTCGCCGGGCAGATGCTTTTTTGTGCTATAACCCCAAATTAGTGTGAAAGGACTAGCCGATATTGTGCTCCTGGGCGACGAACGCCTCTACCAGAAATGTATCCCCCTCACCCCCACCGACGACGTGCTCATTGAGCAGATGATCCGGGATATGCACAATACCATTCTTGAATTCAGGGCCAGATATCAGGCCGGGCGCGCCATTGCCGCCCCGCAGCTGGGCTACATGAAGCGGCTGATCTATATGTTTGTAGATGGGAAGTCCACGGTATTTATCAACCCCGAAATCATCTATCGCAGCGAGGAAATGATGGAGCTCTGGGACGATTGCATGAGCCTTCCCAATCTGCTGGTGCGCCTGCAGCGCCACCAAACCATTCAGATCCGCTTCTTTGACCTGCACTGGCAGGAGCATACCTGGGAATTGACCGACGGCCTGTCTGAGCTCCTGCAACACGAGTACGACCATCTCGACGGCATTCTTTGCACTATGCGGGCCCTGGACTCACAGGCCTTTCGCTGGAAGCCCACCCCTACCGATCCCTTGGAGTAGAATGACGGTCTGCCTACCTTTGCCTTTTTAAAATAAATTAAATTCCCGTGCGCCGATTTTTAATTGCCTGCTTCCTGATTGCCGGAGCTTCTCTTTCGCTTTTTGCCCAGAAACCCAACGAAAATTACAAGTACCACATCTCTCAAACCACTGAACCCATTGAGGTAGATGGGGTTGCCAACGAAGCCGTTTGGCAGCAAACAGAAGTTGCCGAAGATTTTTTCATGATTCAGCCCATCGATACCAGTTTTGCCAGAGCCAAAACTGAGGTGCGGATGACCTACGATACTAAGAATATTTACATCCTGGTAAAAAACTTCAAACCTGTACAGGGTACCCTCGTAGTGGAGTCGTTGAGACGGGATTTCAATTTTGGCAAGAATGACAACTTCCTGCTGTTCATGGACCCTTTCAACGACCTCACGAATGGGTTTTCGTTCGGGTCCAATGCAGCAGGTGCTCCCTGGGACGGGCAAATGTTTGATGGCTCGTCTATGAATCTGAGCTGGGATAACCGCTGGGTAACGGCAGTAAAAAATGAGGAAGACCTCTGGGTATGGGAAGCGGCTATTCCCTTCAAGAGTATCCGGTACAAGCCCGGCATTACCAGCTGGGGTATCAATTTCAGCCGCCTGGATCTGACCATCGCCGAGAAGTCGGGCTGGGCCCCGGTACCTCGCCAGTTTCCGTCGGCGGCTTTGGCCTATACCGGCGTATTGGTTTGGGATCAGCCACCACCGGCTCCGGGTCCGAATATCTCTTTGATACCCTACACAGCTGTAAGAAGTACCCGGAATCTCGAAACTTTTACCCCTTCAAAACAAAGTCTTGACATAGGTGGAGATGTAAAGATTGGCATTACTCCCGCTCTTAACCTCGACCTGACCGTCAACCCTGATTTCTCCCAGGTGGATGTGGATGTGCAACAGACTAACCTCGATCGTTTTGAGCTTTTTTTTCCTGAGCGCCGGCAGTTCTTTCTGGAAAACGCCGACCTGTTCGCTACTTTTGGCTACAACAGTATCCGCCCTTTCTTTTCCCGCCGTATAGGTCTGGGTGTGCCGATTCTCTACGGAGCCCGGCTCAGCGGGAAGCTCGACAAGAACTGGCGGATTGGCGTACTCGATGTGCAGACCGCCGCTCAGGATAGCCTGCCGGGTACCAACTATTCCGTATTTGCGCTGCAGCGCAAAGTGTTTGCCCGCTCCAATGTCCGGCTTATGATGGTAAATAAGGACGCCATCCGGTACAGTAATGAAATCAATGGCTTCTATACCCGTTACAACCGAAACATCGGGGGAGAATTCAACCTGGCATCGGCCAACAACCTCTGGACGGGTAAGGCGATGTTTCTGAAATCGTTTACCCCCGGACAGAAAAACGACGATGTAGTGGTGGCCGGGGATATCAACTACAACAACAGAAATCTGGCCCTGCAATGGCAGCACGAGTATGTAGGAGCCAACTACAACGCCGAAGTAGGGTACGTACCCAATGCTATCCGGAATGGCTACTACAAAATCAACCCAGCGGCT
>CATMVR010000428.1 GCA_950075905.1 uncultured Persicitalea sp.
GGTACGTGACGGGCAGGGACTCACTAGCAAACTGCAAATCGGCAATGATCTGCGCTTTGAGTTCTTCGTAGGTGTTTTTGGGTACATAGGCTTCTTCGAGGGTCTGCACTTGCAGAATCAACGGCACGTCCTCAAAATGGATGGCCAGATTCATGTAGAACAGCGCGCGCAGAAAGCGGGCCTGCCCCAGGTAGAGGGCTTTGTTGGCGGCGCTGATATTCGCCTCGGGTATTCGCTCGATATTGGTGATGGCGGTATTGGCCCGGGCTATGCCGCGGTAGTTGGCCGTCCAGAAATCAAGAAAAAAGCTGGTTGCAGGGTCTACGCGGGCCTCCACGAAGTTTCCGGGTCCTTCAAATTTGTAATTATTAAACGTATTGTCGGCAAAACTGTCGTGCTGGGGCATGCCGGCCGTTCCGTTCAGGTTGCCACTGTACAGTACCCGCGACTGAAGTACTTCATAAACACCGTTGATTCCCAGCTGGGCGTCTTTTTCGTTTTGCCAGAAATTGCTTTCGGCGAGTTGGGTCAATGAGCCCCGGTCGAGAAAATCCTCGTTGCAGCTGAACAAAAGCAGCAGGGGAAGTATGCAAAATAATTTTTTCATGGAGTTAGAATTTGAGGTTTAGTCCCACACTGTAAATTTTGTAGAGCGGAGTGAGGCGGTCTGTATTGCCACCGGTAGCCCGCTCGGGATCGAAGTTTTTCAGCTTCGTAAAAGTGGCCAGATTTTGTCCTCCCACAAATACGCGCAGCTTTCTGATGCCCACCTTGCTGCTCAACTGCACGGGTAGGGTGTACCCTAGTTCGAGATTTTTCAGACGCAGGAAGGAGGCATCTTCCACGTAGAAGGAGGAGAATACCGTATTGTTGGCACCGCCCAGACGGGGCAGGGTCGTGGATGGACTTTCGGGGGTCCAGCGGTCGATCCAGTAGGAAAGTGCGTTATTGCGGTCATCCGCCATGGGGAGCTGCCCGTTGCCATTCAGGATGCGATCTACGCGGTCCAGGCCCTGAAAGAGGATCGTTAAATCAAAGCCACGGTACTCGAAATTGGCGTTGAAGTTATAGATCAGCTTCGGGAAAGGATTGCCAATTACCACGCGGTCAAAGGCGTTTACCTGGCCGTCGGGGGTACCATCCGGCCCCGACACATCGGCGTAACGGAGATCACCGGGGGCGGTGAGCGGGCTGCCAAACTGAACGGGCGCGTTGGCCACTTCTTCGTCGGTTTGGAACACGCCCAGCACCTGGTAGCCGTAGTAGGCGTTAAAGGGTTGTCCGATCCGGATAATGGAGTTGCCGCTAATGGTTTCTTCACCGCCCGGCCCCAGGCTCGTGACCTCGTTGTCGGCCATGCGGGTTACGTTGGCACCCAGGTTTACTTTCAGACCCCCGAAAGTTTCGTTGTAGTTGGCGGTCAATTCCAGTCCTTTGTTCAGCATACCGGCGGCATTCTGCGCGGCCAGGTTGGTGACGCCCAGCGAATTGGGGATCGGGAAATTGGTGTACAGAATATCCGTACTGTTGCGGCGGAAGTAATCAGCCGAGAAGTACAACCGGTTCTGAAACAGTTCCAGGTCCAGACCCAGGTTAAACTGCCGGATCGTTTCCCAGGTAATATTGGGATTGGCGAGGCTGGTGAGAGCCACAGCCCCTACCACCACATCGTTGCCCAGCACGTAGTCGAGGCCGGTGTTGTAGGTTTGCTCGTAGATGTAGTTGCCAATGCGGTCGTTGCCGCTGATTCCCCAGCTCGACCGGACTTTGAAATTGGACACCCACTTCACATCGCTCAGGAATGACTCCCGCGCCAGGTTCCAGCCGGCGGACACCGACGGGAAATTCCCGTAGCGGTTGTTGGGACCGAACCGCGAGGAGCCGTCGCGGCGAATGTTCAGTTCAAGCAGGTATTTTTCCTTGTAGTTGTAGTTGACCCGGCCAAAAAATGACTGCCAGGATACTTCGGATGCCCCCCCGCTCACCGACGGGTTAATGACCCCGCCTCCGTTGAACTCCTGGATGTTGTTGGACGGAAAGCCCTGCAACGAACCGGAAAAGCCATCGTTTTTATCGTAGATCACTGAGTGGCCGGCCATAACCTGGAAGTTATGGGGTTGTTTCCAAATGGTGGCGTAGCGCAGGATGTTCTCGTTCAGCAGCCGGTAGTCGAAGTTGAGGTTGTTGTTGAGGGAGTTCAGCAGATTCTGTCCCACCAGGTTGCCCTCCCAGTCGCGGGTGGTGAAGGTAGGGTTAAAATTGGAGCTGTTCTGGAAGTCAAGGACGAGGCTACCGCTCGTTTCAAATGTGAGTCCGTTGGCGATTTTTGCCGACAGGCCGATGCGCTCGCTGATATTGATGTTATCCTGCTCGTTGTCACCCTGTATACCGGTCTGCAGCGCGTTGGTAATGGGGTAGGAGAAGTTCACATTCTGGTACGAGCCATCCACTATCCCGAACTCACCATTGGAGTAGTAGGCGGGAACCAGCGGCGAAGAACGCTGAAACTGATTAATGATACCCGTTTCGCCGGTAATGGCACCTGCTCCTCCCGCCGGGCCGCGAAATTTGCTCCAGTAGGCGTTGGTAACATTGCTGATGGTAAGCCATTGACTGGCTTTGGTG
The DNA here is from genome assembly GCA_950075905.1 of uncultured Persicitalea sp. Classification (GTDB taxonomy): domain Bacteria; phylum Bacteroidota; class Bacteroidia; order Cytophagales; family Spirosomataceae; genus CATMVR01. The sequence continues at coordinate 2,626 of CATMVR010000428.1, forward strand.
CTCAGGTTAAGGCCCAGCGTGTACCGATCTGACTTAAATTTTCCTCTCACGATCGCCTGCTGATTGAGGTAGCCCAGCGATATCCGGTAAGTGAGGTTGTCGGAGCCGCCCGAAAACGACAGGTAGTGGTTCTGGATGGGGGCATCGCGCAGGGTTTCGCGGGCCCAGTTGGTGTTGGCGTACTGGTCGGGCATGGTACCATTCCGGATGGCGTCGATGTTGGCCTGCGTAAAACGCAGCTGGGCGTTGGCACCGTTGGCGTTGCGGTCGCGCTCGTTGCGCAGGATAGCGTAGTTGACGCCGTCGAGGTACTCGGGAACCACCGTTACGCGCTGAATGCCGGTGTAGGTGTTGTAGTCTACGGTAAGTTTTCCTTTTTTTCCTTTTTTTGTCGTGACAACAATCACCCCATTGGCACCGCGGGCTCCGTAGATGGCCGAGGCCGAGGCATCTTTGAGTACCGAAATGCTTTCGATGTCAGAGGGAGCCAGGTTGTTGAATTCCGTCAGGCCGTTGTACTGAATGTTATCAATGACCACCAGCGGATTGCTGTTGCCAAAGGTACCTATGCCCCGGATGTTGATGGAGGAGCCGTCCGCGCCGGGCAAACCGCTGGATTGCGTGAGCTGCACGCCCGAAAAGCGACCGTACATCATCTGGGCCGAATTGGTTACCGGAATATTCACGGCGTCATCAAACTTAATCGTTTCTACGGCACCGGTGAGGTTGATCTTTTTCTGCTCGCCGTAGCCTACCACCACCACTTCGCTGAGCACGGCTACGTCTTCCTGCAAGGTGACCCGAAGGGTGCTTTGGCTTCCCACCGTCACTTCCTGGCTAGTGTAGCCGATATTGCTGAACACCAGTACGGATTGGCTGGATGGTACTGTGATAGAAAATGTGCCGTCGGCTCCGGTGACGGTACCGGTATTGGTACCCTTCACGGCAATTGATACGCCCGGGATACTTTCTCCATCGGCCCCGGATACAACCGTACCGGTAACCTTCTGGGGAGTTTGAGCGAAGGATTGGGAATAAGGCAGGAGCGCCAACACGCACAGCACGCCAAGTAACAGCTTGCGTGCCGGTTGGATTTTCTCCCCCCATCTCTGATGAAAATGTGTATAAATGGACTGCATAGAAAAAGGTTGAATTGATTGTGAATGTCCTTAGTACAATTAATTAGTCAAATTTCACAAACAGCCGGCAGAGCGAGGGGGGGATAATCGGCAATCAGAAGGTGAAATCATTCAAACACCAAAAAACCACCCCGAAAGGTGGTTTTTACTGGCATTTTAGGGGGTTAATCAAAGATCTTACTGTGAAAAGGAGGTACTTTCCTGAACCCTGGATCGGTAGTCGGAGGGTAGACAGCCAAATTGTTGCTGGAAAGATTTACGAAAGTGTTTGTAATCATTGAAGCCGACTTCGTAGGCCACGTGGCTCATCTTCATTTGATTTTCGAGAATGAGCTGTGCGGCTTTTTTTAGCTTCACCGAGCGGATGAAACCGGTCAGGGAAAGCCCCGTGAGTGACTTTATTTTCCGGTAAAGCGTCGATTGGCTCATGAAGAGCTGCTCTACCATGGCTTCGATCCCAAAGTCTTCGTTTTGCAGGTTGTCGTTTACTAGTTTGATGGCCTTGTCGATGAAGACCGCATCCAGATCCACCTCATTGACTTCCAGCGATTCGGGTTCAAAGCGCACCCGGTTGTAGTAGTGCTCCCGCAATTTCTTACGGTTTTCGAGGATATTATGGATTCGGGTTTTTACAATAATCGGGTTGAAGGGCTTCGTAATGTAGTCGTCAGCCCCTGTTTGCAAGCCGTTGATCTCGTACACGACCGACGAGCGGGCAGTGAGCAGTATAACCGGAATGTGGGAGGTGGCGATCTGCTGCTTTATCTCCTGACAGAACGTAATACCGTCCATTTCGGGCATCATGACGTCGCTGATGATCAGGTCGGGATGTTCGCGGTTGGCAATGCCCAGCGCTTCCATTCCGTTTTCGGCTTCCAGAATCCGGTACTCCTCGCTCAGTAGGGATTTTAGGTAGGTTCTGATGTCGGCGTTGTCGTCTACTACCAGCAATGTTTCTTTCTGGCTTTGCAGCCCACCGGCCAATGGGGAGGGTATGGCCCAGTCCTGGGCCTCGGGTTCTTCGCCTTCGTTTTCAATAGCTGGCACCAGCGGGTTGGATTTACTCCGGGAAGACAGCAGCACCGTGAAGCAGGTTCCCTGTTCGAGCCTGCTTTCAACGCTGATTTTTCCCTCGTGCAAATCGACGATATTTTTGGAAAAAGCTAACCCAATGCCGCTGCCCACCATTTTGGCGGTTTGGGCGTTCTGTACCTGGTAAAAACGATTGAATATGTTGCGGATGCTTTCTTCGGATAGCCCGATGCCGTTGTCTTCGATGTCAAAACCCAGGTATTCATCCCGCCAGTATACCCTGAAACGGATAACACCGCCCTCTTTGGTGTACTTAAAAGCATTGGAGAGCAGATTGCACAGCACGATTTCCATTTGATCCCG
>CATMVR010000429.1 GCA_950075905.1 uncultured Persicitalea sp.
GCACCCGGTTTGAACAGAATAATGTGCCAGCCGTCGGCCGAAGTGCCCGCAAGTTTTTCCTGTTGGAGGGAAGGGATCAACCCAGCCTTGATCATAGAGGACTTGCCGCTCCCCGAAGAGGCTACAATAGCCAGAAACCGTGTATTGGAAAGTTTTTTCCGTAATTCTATAATATGGCTTTCCCGGCCAAAGAACAATTCTGAATCCTGTGATTCAAAACTACTTAGGCCGGGAAAGGGATTAGTATATCGAACTTTTACTGGCATAACAGGTACTAATTCCAAAAACTATTTGCTTTCTTCAGAGTAAAGAAAAAAATATAAGCATGGTTTGACAAAAACAAACTGGTTACCGGATTTTGAAATTAGTCATTTTTTCCCATAAATGATCAGTCTGGTTTCTGTAACTTCATTTTAAAAATATTACGGTTTTGGTTGTTTACGTACTCATAGGAGAAGTCATCAATTCCGCTTACGGTAAGAAAAATCCCCAATCCACCAATGGACCTTTCTTCCAGTGGCTTTGATAGGTCTTCCTCGTCGGGCAGTTCACGGGCCAACGGGTCAAATGGGAGAGCCTGATCCTCAAATATTACAACAAGTTCTTCCTCCGTGATAGTATGAAGTACTTTCAGGTCGCCCGTAAGGCCAGCTTTTTCGTAGCCATACAACATGATGTTGGTGGCTATTTCGTCGGCGGCCAGCATCAGATTGTAGGTCGCCTTCTTATCCAGTCCTGCATGTGCTGAAATTTCCTTGATGTATTGTCGGATCAGGTCAATGGATTCGACCGTTCCAGGAAAAATTTTTGACTCCATTAGGAATGGTTCTTAGCTGGGGTATGAATCTACGATGGTTACACTGTGCAGCAGCCCCGTTTTTTCGAGGGTATCCACAATGGGTTCCTGGGGTTTGACGATATATATATTCAGAGAAGGGCCAATTTTCTGCTTGGAAAAAATCAATACCCGCAGCCCCGCAGAAGCCATGAAGCTCAGATTTTCCATGTCAAGCACCAGGTCCTTGGGAGACTCGAGCGCTATTTTCTCGATTTCTTTCTGAAAAAGGCGGGCCGAAAGGGAGTCAAGCTCTCCGGTGAGGTGAATGGTAGCCACTTTGCCTACTTCGGCTACGTCTGATACATTGGAATTTATTGAGAAGCTCATTTTTTTGAAATTTACAGGTTAGTATACAGAGATAAGAAAAAAGGTAGCCTATTATTTGCCTACCAGAATAACGACCGACCGGGCCCCCACGATGATGTGATCCTGGTTCTGGACGAGGGGTTCACGGCCAAGCTGACTTACATCTTCGCCGGCTGGCATGTCGGTATTGGAAAACACGTGCCACTTGCGGTCGTGACTGAGCTGGGGTAACTCAAACGAGAGCCCCTCCCAGTACATGTTCATGGCTACATAGATCATGTCGTCTTTGATGATACCCCGCTTGGCGTGATCGCCACAGAGCATAAAGGCAAAGGAGCGGTTATACGCTGACCAGTCCATCTGCCAGGCTTTGGTACCGTGAAAACTGATGTCGGGGTAGCCACTGCCTACGTAGTCGGAGTGCGTAAAGTGGGTAGAGCTACGCAGCACCGGGTGTGCCTTCCTGAACTTAATGATCCGCTCGGCGAAGGTATACAGGTCTGGATTCTTTTTGAGCAGGGTCCAGTCCAGCCAATTTAGCTCGTTGTCGTGGCAGTAGGTGTTGTTATTACCCTTTTTGGTCCGGCCCATCTCGTCGCCCATCAGCAGCATAGGTACTCCCTGGCTTACCAACAGGATGGAAAGCGCATTTTTGATCAGCTTGTGGCGGAGGAAATTGATCTCGATGTCGTCGGTTTCGCCTTCTACGCCGCAGTTCCAGGAGTGGTTGTCGTTGCCACCGTCGTTGTTATCTTCGCCGTTGGCCTCGTTGTGTTTTTCGTTGTACGAGAAAATATCGTGCAGCGTAAAGCCGTCGTGGCAGGAGATAAAATTGATACTGGCGGTAGGACCGCGGTAAAAGTACAGGTCGGGCGACCCCTGAATACGCTGGGCCATTTCGCCCACCTGACCTTCGTCGCCTTTGAGAAACTTGCGCACCGAATCGCGGTATTTACCGTTCCACTCGGCCCAGCGGCCGTAGGCCGGAAACGACCCTACCTGGTAGAGGCCGCCTGCGTCCCAGGCTTCAGCAATAAGCTTGCACTTGGCCAGGACGGGGTCGTAGGCCAGGGATTCGAGCAGGGGCGGGTTGCTGAGCGGGCTACCGTCCTGGGCCCGGCCCAGAATGGCGGCCAGGTCAAACCGGAAGCCATCGATGTGGTAGTCGGCTGCCCAGTAGCGCAGGCAGTCCAGCACCATGTTGCGCACCACGGGGTTGTTGCAGTTGAGGGTGTTGCCGGTGCCGGAGAAGTTGAAATAGTACCCCTCAGGCGTAAGCATGTAGTAGGTTTTGTTGTCAATGCCCCTAAACGAAATGGTATGGCCGCGGTGGTCGCCTTCGGCGGTATGGTTGAACACCACGTCCAGAATGACCTCAATCCCGTTTTTGTGCAGCTCTTTGATGACCGTTTTCAACTCATCTACCTGCATTCCAAACTTACCCGTAGCGGCATAGCCGGCCTTGGGAGAGAAGAAGTTGACAGTGCTGTACCCCCAGAAGTTGACCAGCATCTCGCCCGTGACCGGGTTGGGTTTGCTGTTTTCCCACTCGTCGTACTCGTAGATGGGCATCAGCTCGATGCAGTTTACACCCAGGTCTTTGAGGTACTTGATCTTGCTTTTGATGGCACTGAACGTTCCCGGATTTTTTACCTTGGCGGAAGGGTCGCGGGTAAAGGCCCGTACGTGCATTTCGTAAATGACCAGGTCCTCAATGGGTAGTTCGAGGGGGTGGTCGTTCTCCCAGTCAAAATCCTCAAAAGCGAGCCGCGATCGGTAGGGGTAGACGTCGTCCCAGTTGGGCTCAGCCAGCCAGGTATCGCGTCCTCCCAGCGAGCGGGCGTAGGGGTCGCTCAAAATGATGTCCTTATTGAAGCGGTGCCCTAGCTCGGGGGCAAAGGGGCCATCCATGCGGTAGCCGTATTCGAGGCGCTCAACGTCCAGGTCAAACACGATCATGCAGTAGACATCGCCTACCCGGAACTCTTCCGGGAAGGGAATTTCTGCGTAGGGCTTGTCGGCACCGCGGTCAAACAGCACGAGAGTACAGGCCGTGGCTGCACTGGAACTGATACTGAAGTTGACGCCGTTGGGTACGGTGGCTGCTCCGAAGGGCAGCGCGTGCCCCCGCCGAAACTTCATGCCCTGATGCTCGTGGGTCGGGTAGTAGTCGATCCGGATGTCGTTGATACTCTTATCTTGTATAGTTGCCATATCAGCCTATTGCTTTTACGCCGTCATCGATTTGATCGGCAAGTATGAAGAAGTTTATGAAGCCCGTATTTTCCATTACGTCCTGAATTTCTTCGGACACCCCGACGAGCACAATTTTTCCATTTCGCGCCTTCACCTGCCGGTATAGTATGAGCAGGGCTCGTAGCCCGGCGCTGGATAGAAACTCCACCTTACTGAGATCGATGATAATTTTATCTTCGTCTGTGGTAGCTTCTACGGCTTTTTTCTCAAACTCTCCGGCGGTACGGCTATCTATATTCCCTTCGGCTTCAATGACCGTTATATCGTTGACTTTCTTAATCGTTACGTTCATAATCACTAGTAGTTAAGATGTTATTGAACCGGCGTTAACAGTACCTTCACCCGTACCTGCTTATCGGTATCCGGCAGGGTTACCGTCAGGGCCTCACCATCGTAATTGGTGTAGGGCTGGTCGTCGATGAAGCACTCGCTGATGTACACACTACCCTTGGGAAGGATGTCAGGCGATACATACAGCAGGTTGTTCTTGAACGATTTGGGGTACGGCTTGAAGTAGAAATAGGTAGGTTTCTTGGTGATGAGCAGGTTGGTATATACCGCCGACAGGAAGCATAGCTCGGTGCTGTGGTAGGCACTCATGGAGTGGCTGCCCTTGAAGCGCTCGGTGCCGAGCAGGTAGGGCATACCATTGCTGAATACGTTGAAGTACACGCCGCCGTCGTCGGTGTCGAGGAAGAATGCGTTGTAAAAAGCTGCCGACTCGCGGGCAAATTTCAGGTAGTCTTCCTTACCCAGAATACCGTGCAGAATCATGTAAGCAAGAATGGCTTGCTCCTGCTGCCACCACGCCTTGCGGTCGTGCCATACAAACTGGTGGTGGCCGTTTACTTTCAGTTCCCGCTCTACCACGTCATACCAGCCGCCGCGCTGCCGGTCAGAGCCGGCGTCTGGCATGAGTTCGGCAATTTTCTCGGCAAATTCCAGGTAGGAATCCTTGGGCTTCAGCGACTGCATCCGCATCAGGTTCCAGGCTATTTTGAGGTTGTGGCCCACCACGGCGCGGTTTTGCTGCCAGCCCCAGCTCTGATCCTTGCTCCAGTCGTCAAAGAATTTCTCCTGCACAAAAGGACTGTTCTCGTAGTCAGGAAAGCGGGTGGTGATGGTGTCGAAGGTGTATTCCAGAAAGTCGGCGTACTTCTGCTCACCGGTGGCCAGGTAGAGGTTTATCAGGTAGGCCGGTGCGTGGTCGCCCACGGAGTTCCAGTTTTTGCGGGCCCGGTTGTGCGCCAGTGATTCTTCCTTTGGGTCGAGCGAAATGGGGTGGATATGCGAGTAGTAACCTTCACCATCCTTGTCTTTATAGTATTTTTCAAACAGCTCGATCGTCTTCTCGATGTCGTACATGATGCGCGGGTCGCCGGTGAGGCGGTAGGTCTGAGTGGGGCCAGCCAGCGCGTAGATCTGCTCGTACATGGGAATGGAATCGTAGTCGTCGCCAAACTCGGAGGTAAGCAGCTTAGTTTCCTTCTGCCCTTCTACTTTCAGACCGTGATACCAGTACACCAGGTCGTCGTCCTGGTCAAAAAAACGCATGTGGTCGCGGAGGTACTCGGTGCCCAGCTCGGCACCTTCCAGAAACTCATCCTGGCCGGTGAGCATGTAGGCCGAAGCAAAGCCGTACACCATGCGTGAAATCGTATCGGTTTCCTGCAGGTAGTCGCCTTTTTTGGCACCTCCCAGATGGAGCATGGTGCGGTAGTTGCGGTAGTTGATTGGCTCGGCGGGGTAGTTGAATT
>CATMVR010000430.1 GCA_950075905.1 uncultured Persicitalea sp.
GGAATGCGCAGTACATCCTGCTCCTCCACCTGGGTCAGCAATGTCCGGATCGCGCCGATGTACTCCGATAGCTTGTCGGCGGTGAGTTTTCCCTCCTGCTGCCGAAAGGTATCGCATTTGCGGATAGCCTCCTGCACAGCCTCCCGAATCACCTCGGCTTCCTGCTCGCGGCGCTCGTCGTTGGCCAGTTCGGTATTGTAGGCGTTGGGCATCTGCAGGCTGATACGAAGCAGCTCCGTAGGGTCAGCGGCAAACCCCAGCTCCTCAGAAGTCTGGCTGAGGTCCCGGAAGTAGGCTTTTATCAACGCGCGGTTGACCACCGAGCCCCCTGAGCCATCGCCCCGGGGCTGCGTAGTGAGATTGAGCTCTACTTTGCCGCGTTCGAGCGCCTGCGTTAGTAGATTACGAATCTCGATTTCGCGCTCGGAATACTGCCGGGGAATTCGGCAAAAGATATCAAGGAACTTGGAATTAAGGGTCTTTATTTCGACAGTAACGGATAGTGACTCCGCTTCAACGGTGGCTATACCATAGCCGGTCATGGATTTTAACATTCTGTGCGAGTGTAAGGGGTATACTTAGGTTTAATTAACTAGCTATGAGTTGCGGTTGGAACGCTGCGCCTTGCCCGGTGCCTGACTTTCGGAGGCCTGTGGGGTAGACACCAGGGCGTTTTTAGCAATCTCCGCGGATTCGAGCCGGTAACGGGCCACATCGCAGGCCAGGTAGATGGCTTCCAGCATAGACCCCGGCTCAGCGATGTTCTGGCCGGCAATGTCGTAGGCGGTGCCGTGGTCGGGCGAGGTGCGCACCGCCGGCAGACCCGCCGTAAAGTTGACGCCCGAATTGAAAGCAATGGTCTTGAAGGGAATCAGGCCCTGATCGTGGTACATAGCCAGTACGGCGTCGTACTGCCGGTAGGTAGCCGCGGCAAAAAAGCCATCGGCAGGGAAAGTACCAAATACCAGTTCGCCCTTTTCCCGAAAGCGGGTTAGCACGGGTTCGATGATCTCCTTTTCTTCGGTACCCAGCAGGCCGTTTTCGCCCGCGTGTGGATTCAGCCCCAGCACCGCGAGGCGGGGCTTCACAATACCAAAGTCGCCCCGCAGGGAATGCAGCATCTGCTTGATCTTGGCCGTGAGTTTTTCAGGCGTAATGTGCGCGCGCACGCTTTCCAGCGGAATGTGACCCGTAAGCACCCCTACCCGGAAATCGCCCGCTACCATAAACATCAGCGCCTCGCGCACGTCAAAGGCCTGCGCCAGAAACTCCGTGTGGCCGGGAAACTTGAAGTCCTCGCTCTGCATGGTATCCTTGTTGATCGGGGCGGTCACGAGGGCGTCAATCCGGCCGGCTTTCAGGTCGTCGGTTGCTTTTTTCAGGGCGGCATATGCGCCTTTACCCGCCTCGGGCGTAATCTTGCCCGGCTCTACTTCGGTTTGCTGGTCATTCCAGCAGGTAATGACGTTGGTAGATTTGGGATTGGCCTGCTCTGGTTTGCTGATGGCCTGCAGGTTCCAGTCTTTCATCTGAAGCAGGGTCCGGTAGCGGTTCAGTACCCGTAGTGAGCCGTAGATCACGGGTGTGCACTGTCGTATCAGTTGGTTGCCTTCCAGGGCTTTGAGGATTACCTCCGGCCCGATGCCGTTATAATCGCCCATGCTTATGCCCAGGATAGGTTTATGGCTTTGTTGTTCACTCATGGATATAAATTCAAAAAAAAATAAGGATGGGATACGCGAAAGGGCTTCTTTGCTGGCTATAATGCTCCCCCTCCGGTATACTTTTTTAGTAAAAACTAGCGACTTTTGTGTATAATTAACGGGCAAGTTACGAAAAATCCCCCGCTCCTATGAAAATACTGATTGCAGACGAAATGCACCCCTCCCTTTTTGCCATGCTGGACGCGCAGGGCTGGTCGTACGACTATCGCCCCGGCTTCCGGCGCAACGATATCATCGGGCACCTGGCCGAATACGAGGGGTTGATCATCCGTAGTAAAACGCGCATTGACGAAGAATTGTTGACTCAGGCCACCCGGCTGCGCTTCATTGCCCGGGCCGGAGCGGGACTGGACCTGATCGACGACGAAGCGACGGAGCGCCTGGGGATTGCGCTCTTCCACGCTGGCAGAGGCAACCGCGACGCCGTGGCCGAGCATACCGTGGGTATGCTGCTGATGCTCTTTAACAATCTCAACAAAGCCGACCGCGAAGTACGGCAGGCCATCTGGGACCGCGAAGGCAACCGCGGTGTGGAGCTAATGGGGAAGACCGTAGGCCTGGTTGGCTACGGCAACAACGGCAGCGCTACCGCACAGCGACTCAGTGGCTTTGGCTGCCGTGTACTGGCCCACGACAAATACCGCGACCGCTACGGCGATCAATACGCGCAGGAGGCTTCTCTGGAAGAAATTCAACGGGAAGCCGACGTGCTGAGCCTGCACATTCCGCTCACGGACCTCACGCGCGGTATGGTGAACGAGGCATTCATCGAAGCCTTCCGCAAGCCTTTTTACCTCATCAACGTGTCGCGGGGCGAAATCGTGAACCACCGGGCCGTGGTAGAGGGAATGAAGCAGGGCAAGGTACTTGGGGCCTGCCTGGATGTGCTTGAAAACGAAAAGCTCAGCCAGCTCAACAATCCGCAGCAGGAGTGCTTCGACTACCTGCGCAGCTCCCCGCGGGTAGTGCTCACGCCCCACATCGCCGGCTGGACCCACGAAAGCTACATCCGGATCAATGAGGTACTGGTGGAGCAGTTGGCGGAGTGGACGAAGGGGAATGAGTGAGACCTGACAGGTTTTAAAAACCTGTCAGGTCAGGGCTAATAAAATGCTATAAAAGGTAAAATACTATGAATCAGGACATTGAATTCAAAACTGGCAGAATGACCAAAGATCCCCGCTCTATGTCTGACAAAGAACGTAGAGAGTGGGAGCGCCGTTGTGCAGAGAACGCGCGCAACTATTTATTTTCTATTGGCCAGCCCTTAGTTTACAAACGGAAGGATGGCCGTACTGTTGCCGAATATAAGGATGGTCGTATCCAGGTAATTCGATGATTTTGTATCTAATCGCTGGCCCACCGGGTATCGGCAAAAGTACAATGGCCTCAGAATTGATCCCAAAGGGCGTACCTATTCTTGATCAGGACTTAGCTGGTTATCAATATAAAAAGCTTGGATTCAACAATTACAAAGACTTGGCGTCATTGAGCACAAACCAAAAAATCAGAGAATATCTGTTTGCCGGGGAGGATTTTGCGCTGGAATTGAATTTAGGTTTTACTTCTCATTATGATTTTCTAAAAGCAATCCTATCTCTCAACGTATCCATAAAACTTCATCTTCTGCTCTTCTTCACAGATAGCATCTCTTTGTGCCTTGATAGAGCACAGATAAGGTTCATAAATGGAGGACACGAAGTAAAACCCGAGATCGTGGAAGAAATGTACAGAAATACTATCCCTCTCTTTCAAGAAAATCAGCACTTATTTCATAGCGTCAGGCTGATTGATGTAGCAAATACCTATATCCGAGAGTGTACAAGGACACAACCCGAATTCCCTCTTTGGGTCAGATCCAATGGTCTGGAAAAATACCTACAACATGGCGTTTGATCTTTCTTTTTCCCTTAAATAAAGTTAAAAGCGTTGGATGAAGTTACACGAATATATACCTTGGGTATATACTTCACCTAACTTCATCCAATCCATGCAAAAACTTCTCCTGACCGGCCTGCTTTTCGGCTTGATCGGCAGCGCGCCAGCCCTGGCTCAACTCCAAAAAGGGACTACCTCCTGGGGGGGTACCCTGAGCCTGAACGGCAACGGCAACAGTTCTCACAATGCCAATGACAAGTCTGTCTTTTCGTCAAGTAGAACCCACACGCTAGCTCCCGAACTGCAATGGGGTGTTTTTCTCAACCCTACTACCCTGGTGGGTATCGGTACCCGCTATTCTCTCCTATGGAGTTCTTCGCGCTATGTATCTTCCCCAAGCTCCGAAGGTGAATCTAGGTCCACCCAACAGTCCGTGCAGCTACTGCCCTACCTACGGAAGTACAAGGCTCTCAACGAGCGGTGGGCGCTGTTTCTGCACGCCGAAGCCGGGGCGGGCTACACCTGGAATTCTTACCGTCAGCAGGGGGATTCTAATGCAAGCTCTGACAATGATTACTGGCGGTACATCCTGAGCGTACAACCCGGCGCCGTCTACTTTTTTCCGAAGGGCGGCTGGGCCATCGAAGGCTATGCCGATATTCTTTCGCTCAATGCCTCCTTCGTTCCCAGCCGGGAAAACGTGGGCCGTAGCATTGAATTCCGGTCAGGCGTTTCAACCGGGTTCCCAAGGTTCATCACGCTGCGCATCGCCAAATATATCTCCACCAAAACCAACTGAGCCATGAAGCACCTAGCCGTTACTCTTCTTCTAGCGCTATCGAGCGTGTCTTTAACCCTGGCGCAGTTTACTACCGGCCAGTCTTTTGTCAGTGGTGCCATTGACCTAACGGCCACCAGCTTCAAAGCTAACCAGCAGAATGAGTCGTCGGACTACTATGGTTACAACGTGTTTACCAGTCTGGGCACTTTCACCAAAGAAAACAGAGCCGTGGGCTGGGGATTTCAGCATTCTCTGGTAATCAACAGAATATCTTATCTTGACCCACAACCCCGACTACTGAGAAATATCGGTTTCGGGGCTGATCGTTTTGTGGAGTTTTACCAACCTCTGATCAGCCAGCTATCGGTGTATCTTAGGCCCAGCGTGGGGCTTTTCTACTCTCTGCAAAACCAATACAACGCGCAAAATTTGCGCCTTATTGATCAGCAGCAGCGGCATGCTCTCTCTCTGGGAGCTAACCTGAGTGCGGGACTGGCGTGGCGATTCGCGCCCAAATGGGCTTTGTACGGTAGCTTTGCCTTTTTTGATCCCATTTCTATTTCCGGTGAGTTAACCTCCACCAAAGACTACCGAAGCCAGATTCCCGACTCCCGGAGCCGGAGCTTTACCTATCGTCTTTCGCCTACCCTCTCGTCGGGATCGGTAAACCTGGGGTTCCGGTATATTTACGACAAGAAATAAACTCTGAACCGGCCCGTTGAGACGCGGGCCGGTGTCTTCTTTTTCCGGAAGGAATGCGTAAATTTGGGGG
>CATMVR010000431.1 GCA_950075905.1 uncultured Persicitalea sp.
TTCCGAAGGCAGCATTGTCCAGGGGTGAAGGGGTTGGTAAGTAGCCATTTGAGGGTATATGTTTGGTTAGTGACTGATCAGCGGGGACTGGCATGCATGGAACCCCAGCGGTAGACGACCCAGTGCACGTGCACATTGATGGCAGCCTCACGATGCGTTTGAGTACCGTATCCAGATCAAAGTTCTGTTCCACGAGCCCGAGTTCCGTTACAGCTTTCCGTGGTTGTCCCAGTGGTCTTTGATCATTTTCCCGTCCTCACCTTTGATCAGGGTACGCACAAACTTGTACCCAACTATTTTTTCATCCTCGCCTCTGGTTCCGATGAATAGCAGTACCGGATTCCCCTCGGGGTCGGTTTTGATGGTGAGGTCGTACTTTCCAAATTCCATAGGTAAGGTACTCTCTGGCGCGTATTTCTTTTCCAGAACCTTCCTGAGCTTATCTCCTATTTTCATACCATTTATAAGTCATCGTGTGGCATTGTCCGGGCTATCACCCAGACTACTCCTGACTACTATGAAAAAAGTATGCCTCAACGGAATTTAGCCGGTCTGCTAGTACGACTACGTCCGATCATGGATCGTTTGCTCTACCGATTTCCTGCCAATTGGCCATAAAAAAAGCCCCCTCCCGTTAATTTTTCAGGAGGGGGCTTTTGGGAATGCACTCCCCGCAGAAAACTATTTTTTGGCGGGAGTACCCTCAAAAGTAGAGCCTTGCGCCTCTATGAGCATTTTTTGTACCTTGCTCGCGTCGTCCCTTTTGAATCGGATAACTGCCTGCCCCCCCGCATCGAACGTATCTGCCTGATTGCTCATCGGAGTGAGATTTCCCTCATTATCTCCGGCAACAATATGCAGTTGGTTGTCCTGCACGGTCAGAATCACCTTGTCAAAGGGCAGTCCCTCTACCAGGTAGGTACCTACGTAGTCAGTTAGCATGGGCGTCATTTCTTTCGGCGCCTCGTACAATCCTCCCTGTACTTCAAGAGTAAGCTTTGTAACCTTGCCGTCTCCGTCACGCTTGAAGACTACCGTACCTCCCCCATCTTGCGACAGGTAGGTGTCGGCCTTGCCGCTCACGGTGCTAAAATCTCCTTCGTATTCTCCCGCTACGTAGTGGAGCTTTCCCGATTTTTCCGAAACAATGATTTTAGAGATGGGCAGATCCCCGGAAAGTTTGTAGCTACCCACGTAGTCGGCCAGCGTGGTCGCTGCTTCTTTCTCAGCTTCAAAGACGCTGCCCTGCACTTCCAGTCTGAGCTTGGTAACCTTGCCTGCCCCGTTCCTGACAAACATTACCGTACCCCCGCCATCCTGCGACAGGTAGGTATCGGCCTTGTCGGCCACCGGGCTAAAAAACCCGGTGTACTCGCCCGCCACGTAGTGAAGTTTCCCTTCTTTTTCGGAAACAATGATTTTGTTAAAAGGAAGATCGCCGGAAACTTTGTAGGTGCCCACAAAATCCCTTGGTTCGGCCCGGACCATCTTCTCCGCTACCTGATGGTCGGCTGCCATTGCCAGGGAAGATATGCAGAGCAGAAGCGTAACAATAAGGGTAATTTTTCTCATAATTTTCAGGTAAGTTGATACGCTGCAAAAATAAGAAGGAAAGGAACAGGCGATCGAATTATAATTTAAAAGGTTTTTTTTGTGTTTAAATGGCCCACATTAGGTTTATGGCAATTACTCCGTTTCCATACAACTGTTGCAAGGCAAATATTCCTGCAAATGCGGTATGGTATCTATTTTTGCCTACTGGTTGGTGGCTCGCTTTCGCCCTATCCCTCCTATGGGCGTTATTGCGGCAATGGAGTGTACTATTCCAATACACCCAGAACTCAATCCCCTGATTACTAACAAAATTTTTCGGATGGCTTTTTTATTATAGCGTGGCGATTTATTTTTGTTCCTTCAATTCTAAAACTAGACGTAAACCCGCTCGCTTGTATGCTTGATTTTTTGGCTTCGAAGGAGATGTTTGTGCTGTTGACACTGGCCTCTAAATTTATCTGGTTGTACTTTTCCGGTAAGTATACCATTACTTTTCTGGTAGAATATACCTCCAACCGCATGCTCGGCATACGTGGCTACCTGCCGCTGGTGCTGGCTCTGCTTTGGGTAGGTTTTCTGTTTATGTGCTAGCCGGAAAATCCTCCTTTTCCCCAAAAATTAGCATTCCGGCAAGTAGAATGCCCCCCCTTCGTGCAATTTAGTAGTAGGTATCAGCTCATCAGGTTCCCTAACTACTAAATCATGTACCGTCGTCGTTTTTTGCAAAACTCACTGCTGGGTAGCCTTTCGCTGGCAGCAGCGCCTGTTGTACGTTTCTGGCGCGACCCAGAGCACCTGATGTTCTGGACCAAACTCGTTGGCAACAAATGGGTACTCAACGACACCTACCCCAATCAGGAGCGTATACAGACACTCTACCTTTACCATATCCCTACCGACCGGAGGGTAGTGCTGGGCCGGTTTCTGTCGCCGCCACACTACAAGGCCGAATGGCGCTGCGACCTGCATCCGCGCTGCGATCAGGCAGGGTTAAGAAGCTGATTGGATTAATCTTGTTATGCAAAAAATGGATATGAAGGCAGAATCGACACGCCGGGATTTTATAAAAACTACCAGCTTGGGCATGGCTGGCGTGAGTCTGGGAGGAATTTCTTCCTCCATGGAAGCAAGCGATCAGCAGACTAAGCCTAAAAAAGTAGGACTTGCCATCGCCACCATTACCTGTGATGGCTTTGGGGATATGAATTTTGAGAAGGCCTTTGAGGTCATTCCAAAACTACCCATCAAAAATGTGGAGTTCAACTGCTGGTACGCCCGTAACCTCACGCCATCCGGCATTCAAAGCATCAAAGATCGCTGCAAGCAGCACAGTTTGAAACCTGTGTGCGTGCAGGGTACCTCGTTTGGAGCTTCGGGAAACATCATCAAGGACGTTACCCATAAGCTATGGAACATGGAGGCCGCCCGGCAACTGGGCTGTCGGCGGGTCAAATTTACCGGGTCGGGCCGGGGAAGCGAGGGCGGTCTGGATGCCGTCATCAAAGTACTGAAAGAACTGGCCCCCGCCGCCGAAGAAATGAGCATGCTTGTGCTGGTGGAGAATCACGCCAATAATAATCTGGAAAACATCGAAGACTACGACAGGGTTTTCAGCGCTATTTCCTCCCCCAATGTAGGTATGTGCATGGACAACGCCCACTTCAATGGTGCTAATGTGGATTTATTCGAGGTGGTAGACCGCTTCCATTCGCGCATCCTGCACATTGACCTGAAAGATACCGAACGCATGGGCATCCACAAGGTAGTTCGCTACGGTGAAGGGGTTACGGATAATGCCGGCGTGATAGAACGAATGCTGGCGCACGGCTACGAGGGGTACCTGCTGCTCGAAATGGCTCCTCCTCAGAACCCAACGACGCTGGAAGCCGATTTGATGAAAGGATACCAGCTATTTCATAAGTACGAAAAATGAAACCACTGCCCGGCAACGCCCGCTCCCGAACTTTCAGTTTCCTGCCGCTGGGTGTTTTTCTGCTTTTCATGACCGCCCTGCTCGTTTCCTTTCGGGTAGAAAAACAAACAGCTACTTTTCTGGATGAAGCGCCCGTCGTGCTGGACAACCGGCTCGAACTGACCCTTTTTGCCGAAGATCCGGCCATCGTTACCCCCATCGGAATCGCCATTGATACGCTGGACCGGATCTTTGTGCTCGAATCGCACACGCATCAGCCCCCTGCCAACTACACCGGCCCCAAATCTGACCGGATAAAAATCTTTGTGGATAAAAATGGGGATGGCCAACCTGACAACATTTCAGTATTTGCGGAAGATATCAGGGAGGGAGTCAACCTGGCTTTTTCCCCGGAGGGGTACCTCTACGTAGTTACGTCACGCGCCGTATGGGCCCTGTACGACCGCGATAAGGACGGCGTGAGCGAAGAAAGAAAAAAAATACTGGAACTTACCAAACCCGCTTCGGTCTATGCCCATGCGGCCCTGCTGGGCATTACCTTTTCGGTAGATGGCTGGATGTACATTTCCCGTGGCAATACCAGCGGCGCGGCCTGGCAATTGGAAGGAACGGATGGCAGCAGGGTACGCGGCTACGGCGACGGCGGAAATATTGTCAGGGCGCGCCCCGACGGTACCCGGCTCGAAGAAGTTTCGACGGGCTTCTGGAACCCCATGGATCTCAAATTTGACGACAAAGGGCATCTGCTCGCCGCCGACAACGACCCCGACAGCCGGGGCCCCAACCGGTTGGTGCACGTAGTGCCGGGCGGCAACTACGGGTACCAGTCGCTGTACGGAGGCAGTGGCATCCATCCCTACCTGGCCTGGAACGGCGAACTACCGGGTACCCTTCCGTTTGCAGCAGGGCTGGGAGAAGCCCCCTCCGGCCTGCTCAATGCCAGTACGGCCGCCCTGCCTCCCGACTACCATGGGCAGATGCTGGCGAGTATCTGGGAAGAAAGCCGAATTGTCCGAATCAACCTTCAACCGAAAGGTGTATCGGTTTCGGGTACGACGGAAGTGATTGTCCAGGGCGGGCAGAACTTCAGGCCGGTGGCCTTCGCCACCGACAGCCGGGGTAACATCTACTTTACAGATTGGGTACTCAGGAACTACCCCAACCACGGTAAGGGAAAAATATGGAAACTTTCTGCCCGGAAAGACCAGCAAACCAACGCGCCCCGCCCGCTGTACGCCCCCTACTTACCTGACCCGGAGGGTACCCCATTGCGGGAGGTATACGCCACCCAAACGCCGGGCGGAGTTGACGTATTACAAAATGCCCTTGCTTCGAGTGATCCCTACCTTCGGCAGGCGGCCTGGGTAGCTTTGTCCCAACCCGTCTTCCGGCAAAAGGTTATTGAGGCAACCGGCCACGCCAACCCGGCCATCCGGGTGGGTGCCCTGCTGGCTTTGCAACACTCAGGCTACCAACCTGACCCCGAGCTAATGCAAAAATTTCTGAGCGATGCTGACGAGGACGTCCGGCAACGCGCGCTTATGTGGGTTGGTCAGGCGGGGATGGTGGGCCTGGCATCTTCCCTGGAAAAAGCCCTGAGCAGCGGCTCCGATTCCCCGGCTTTGCTCGATACCTATCTGG
>CATMVR010000432.1 GCA_950075905.1 uncultured Persicitalea sp.
GGCGTATTTCAAATGGCTGGGCTCCGATTTGCCTAAGAAAAAGGTACCCCGGGGTACCGGCATTTACAAGCTGAAATCCCTTGACCGCCCCGCCGATCCGGCGGCGGGGAAGCTGGTATACGCCCAAAAGTGCCAGTCCTGTCATCAGGCCAATGGGGAGGGCGTTCTGGGCCCGAATGGCCGTAGCTACACCTACCCCCCGCTATGGGGAGACCATAGCTACAATGTGGGGGCGGGATTGTACCGGATTTCAAATTTTGCGGGATTCGTGAAACTAAACATGCCCTTTGGCGCTACCTACGAACGTCCGCAACTCTCCGACGAGGAAGCCTGGGACGTGGCCGCCTATGTCAACTCCCAGCCCAGGCCCGCCAAAGATTTCAGAAAAGACTGGCCCCGAATAGCGAGCAAGCCGTTTGACCACCCGTTTGGCCCCTACGCGGATACCTTTACCGAGGAGCAGCACAAGTATGGTCCTTACAATCCAATTAAGGAATGGATCAAAAGCCACAAGTAAATCTGGCTTGAATAAACCTGACTATTACCCATTAGGACTATGCGCAGAGTTGCCTTTTATATTTTTACCCTCTTTATTGTAGGACTTGACTCCTCCCCTATTTTCGCCCAGAAAAGAATCGATCACAAAAGTCTGTACTGGATCAGGTATTACAACACGATAAATTTAAATCAGAAATGGAACTGGCAGACGGAACTCGATACCCGCCACTATTTTACCAATAGCCGGCAGCAGCAGTTTATTGCCCACACGCGGGTGGCCTACAAGCCCAGCTCACCCTGGTATTTTTCGGCCGGACTGACGGGCTCGTGGCAACGTCCGCAGGACCCTTACCTTACGCCCCGCCCATCTACTCCCGAGCTCCGTCTGGTGCAGGAGGGTAGTTATAGCCAGTCTCCCCTCAAAAATATATCGCTGAACTACCGGATCCGAATCGAGCAGCGTTTTATCTCCAACCACCCCGGGGTGCTCGACGAAAACCATCGCTTTTCTTTCCGGCATCGGTACCGTGTTCAGTTTTCCTACTCTCTACCGAAGTCGGCTATTACATTTCGGGCTTCAGATGAAGTATTCGTGAACGCCACCTCCGAAAACTTGTTTGGTGAATTTGACCAGAACCGCGTATATATGGCCTTGGAAAAACGGATCAGCCCTGCTTTTGCCTTAGAGCTGGGGTACATGCATATTCATCAGCCCGTAGCGGCAAAAAATCTGCTTTTCAAGCGGGATGCACTGCGGTTTACGGTGTACCATACCCTCAACCTGCACTCTTCCGGAATATAGCCTCAGCCAGCCTACCCCACACCTATCCTATGGCCGAAATTTCTTCTTCGAGCGCGTCAAACATACCCTGGTATTCGTTGTTGAGGGCGTAAAACGCCCGGGGGTGCTCTCCCATCATGTACGTAACCAAAAATGCCTTGAAGGGGCTACTTTGCAGGTTTTCTTCAAAGGATAAGGATGGATCGTAGCGGGCAAAAAGGTTGTTGGAGGCTTTATCAATCATTCGTGACCGCATGGCGGGCTTTGACTCGATCAGCTCCATGGAAATGGCAAACTGCTTTTCAAAGTGGGTGGCCCGCAGGTTTTCGCGATGCTGTTCAAGGCTACGCACCAGCTCAGCCCGCTGCCTGTCGGCCGTATCTCGCGCACTTTTTTCCTGCTTTTCTTTTTTCTGATTTTCAACCGGATCCTGCAGATCGGTTACGGCTACCATTGCCTGCAAAAAACCTCCGGCATTTTTTATCTTGTGACCCTGTTCGAGGCTTCGGAGCGTGTAGTTGATGCCCTTCCATATTTGTTCAAGCGGGTAGTCCCTAAACCACTTCTCTACCGTACCACTGTTGACGTATTCCTTTACGGTCTGGTATACTTTTTCGAAATCATCGCTCACATTGCTGTTTATGGAGGGAAAGGCCAGCGACTTGCCCCGGTCGCGCGCCGACTTGATGTTAAAAAAACGGATCCCATTCACCCGCTTGCGGCCTACCCCCTTTTTCCGTTCGTAGGTAGGTTCATACTCAAAGGTGATGTCTGCTTTTTCGTTAATTTCCTTGTAGGCTGGTTCCAGCACCCGCTGTTTGATGTGCTCCCAGGTTTTCAGGGTGTCCTTCAGTACCTTTTTCAGGCGGCCGTCGTACTCCTTGGCACCGATCATCTCCCGAAATTCGTCAAACTTCACCGTTTTCGATCCTACGTACTCATACAGTTTCAGAAGCTCGTAGGTACGGATGACGTAGGCTGAGTCGATCTGCATCGTGATTTCCGGATCGTACTGCGTGTACCTCTGTTTGAGCTGCAACAGGTAGGGGCTTAGTTCCCCGTTGAATTTGAGGCTGATGAAGCCGTCTTCCTTGCCATAGTCCGACAAATCCTGCGGGCGATCTACCATGGCCATCAGCGGGTAACTTTTCAATCGATTTTCGCCTGCTTCGTCCACGTAGGGAATATGTACCACCCGGTTCAGGAGCAATTCCTCAGCTTTCCTGATCTCCTGGTACAACTTTCCATTGGGTTTTTTATCGTATTCACTGATGAAGTCCCTGATAAATATATCAACTTGCTTAAAATCAGTATCACTTTGCCGGATCTCCTTTACCATTTTCTCAAACAACCGGATCTCCCAAAGTGTGAACCTGTACCTCGCCTCCACAAGTTCGTTGCTCTTCTTGATGAGCGTGATAGACTTGTATTTTTTGGACCGCTGGTTCTCTTTTTCAGTGCTCATAGTTGGTCTGGGCTTAGAAGATCAGGCAATATCCAAAAAAACACGCAAAGATGCAATTTGTGTTTTTATGTGTGGGATACGTGCGTTATTCATGAGGAATATGTGCGTGGAACGTGAGGGATACGTGCTTAATTGATGAGGGATATGTGCGTCAATAGAGAGGAATACGTGTTTAAAATGTGAGGTATATGTGCTTTTATTGCTTGTAAAATTCTATTATTCAGCAAGTTATGTCTTATAAATAGATATAATAAAGAATAAAATGTAATAAAGACAACAACTTGTTTGAATGAATAAGATTAAAAGAAAAAGGGATTATATTTCTGATTATGCGAGTTGGACAGAATTAAGGAAAATAACAGGGCAAGTCTCAGAGAAAAACAAGACTTATCAGCAAATTGAGACGATTTTGTTAAAATAAGAGGCCGCATTTAAACACAAATTCCTCATAGCTCATTCTGACAAGAGCAAAAACTCGGGCTTGCATCCTTTATTAAAAAACTAACAAGGATAAAAACACAAATTCCTCACAGCCTGTTATCGTTTGTCCATACAGGGTACCCGAATCAGAAAAAAGAGGGCCCACTACGCGAAAAATGCATCCAGACCTACCTTGCAAAGTCAAACTCCAAAAACAATTTAAACACAAATTCCTCACGTCTATTTTGTTCCTTCCATCTTTTTTAGTTCCTGAGCCGCGGTAATCAGCTGATCGCACAACCGGACGGTAGCCTTTTTCCGATCTGAAAGCTGTGAGGATAATGTGCTTATTTTAGTAATGAGTTTTTGCCGGTCACTTTCCGCTTTGCCAGATTCATTCTCCTCCGTAGTTGGCCTAGCTCTGGCACTTACAGAAGGCGGTACCCCTACCCCACCCCGTCCCAGCGCCTGAATATCCGATTTGCGTAGCTTGGATTTTCCGCTCAGTACTTCTTTCCTTTGCTCGGAAGATAGTTTGTCTAACCCTTCGGCAAAGACGGCGTCCCGCTTGATCGTTTTCTGGCTGACGTTAAACTGTTCTGCCAGACGATCGGCCGTAGACTTACCCGATTCATAAGGGTCACTTTGTCCCTTATGCCCTGAGCGCTCGTATTTTCCCTTATCAAGTTTCTGTGCGTTATACTTTTTACCCCGCAGGTAGGAAATTTGCTCGGGCGAAAGGTTGCGTCTCCCCAGCTGATTGTCGATCATGTACTCCTTCACTTCTGTTAAGCCCGGAAAAGAAACAAGGTGGATACGGAAGTCCAGTCCGTGCTTTGAACATATCCTATGCCTATTATGTCCATCAATCAGAATGTACTCGTTCTTTTCAACCATCCCTTCGCTTTTTCCAACCTCCCAAATAAGAAGCGCTTCCCGGCATCCTTCTTTAATAATATTAGCTTCCAGCTGTGCAAACTCATCGGCCTGTAAAGGAGGAATCAGCTCTTCCAGTTCAGGTAAAATCTTAATTTTTTTCCGAATGTCCTCGTGCCGGAGTAATCCCTGATCTTTGATCATTCGGTTTTCACCCAAAAAGCTTTGGTATTTCTTCATGCTGTTGTCAGTTTGTAACGCGTAAGAGTTCGTTGGCCAGACACATGTAGTCTTCGGCGGCATTGGATTGGGGAGCGTAGGAAAAAATATCCTGCTGTGCTATTTGGGATTCTTTCACCGCTACGTTGTTACGAATCTCGGTGGTTAGTATTCTGAAATCGCCCAGGGTATTCTTAATGTATTCGATCATATCCCGGTGAACTTTGAGACGTTTATCAACCATCGTTAGCAAAATCCCTTCTACTTTCAGGCTGTAATTGATACGATCGCGGACCTGAAAAATCCGGTCAAACAAATTAGATACCCCTTTCATGGCCGAAGCCTCGGGTTGCAGAGTAATCAAGCAGGAGTCTGAGGCAACGAGGGCCGAATTGGTGAATATATTCAATGCCGGGGGGCAATCGATCAGGATATAGTCGAAACGATCGAGAAGCGGAGCCAACGCATTGCGCAGCTGATTTACCCCTCCAACGGCCTGTACCAGCTCCAGATCGGCGTAAGCCAGTTCCAGGTCACTCGGGGCCAGCTCGTACCGGTCAGCAATAGGGTATGTTACCAAAGGGGTGCTTTTGAGAAGCGTATGTACCACCTGTGCCTCGGGCTCGTCCATTCCCAGCGATTGCGACAGGTTCCCCTGCGAATCCATGTCTACCATTAGCACCCGGCGATTCAGCAACGACAGCGCTTTTCCCAGATTGATGGTAGTAGTGGTTTTGCCGACTCCCCCTTTATGATTGATGATGGAAATCACCCGGGCTTTCTTTTTATTGCCGTTAGGTAGTCCATACTTGCTCAGTACGGGCTCCAGCGACTGCAAATGCTTATCGTTTAATGTTCTGCGCCCCGC
>CATMVR010000433.1 GCA_950075905.1 uncultured Persicitalea sp.
TTGTTTATATTCAAGAACGCCAACAAAATCTACACCCTCTGGAACTACCTCGGCCTGGTGCTGGCGCTGGTAGCCCTGGCCCTGGGGGGAATTCAAAGAAAAAAAGCCGCTCTTCCCACCGAACCGGCCCCCGACCGGCTCAACTGGCTGGTACTGGCGCTCCCCCTGCTGACTTTCGTGGCTACGGGCACCAACAATACCCTCATCAATTTTCTCAGCATGAGTTACTACCAGCCCGAAGAAACGATTACGTTTACGGTCATTGCCTGCATTGGCGCGGTGCTGGTAAGTACCCTCCTGCTCGTGGGGAGAGTATTTTTTCAGGGAGAACGGGTAAGCCTCAGGAGCCTGACCGGCGGACTACTGCTCGGAATACCCAACTTCCTGTCGTTCTATTTTCTACTCAAAGCCCTGGGTTCGTTTGGCAACAGCGCGGCCTTTGTGTTTCCGATCTATAATATCCTTACCATGATGGCCTCCGCGGCCGCGGCCTGGCTTTTTTTTCGGGAAAGGCTCAACACCTACAATCGCCTGGGGCTACTCCTGGCCGTGGTGGCCATTCTGCTTATTTCCTACCAGGAGCTGGGTCTGTAAACAAAAATCCCCTCGTGGCCAGACAAGGGGATCAGTAGGTTATGATGGTAAAAAGCGGAGGAAGAAAAAGTACTTACCTTCCTGCGTCTTCGGTCTTTTTTTCCAGATTAAAGAGGTCGTTCAGTACGTCGATCAGTGTTTCGGCTTCGCCCCGCTTACAGGCGGCTTTCAGCTGCAACACAGGCAATTTGATAATCTTTTGCATCATACTGGAAGTCAGTTTGTCCATGCGGGCGGCTTCTTCCTCGGAAAGCGATTTGGTAAAACGCGCCATTTCTTCCTGACGAATCAGTTCCAGGGCATTTTTCAGCTTATGGATGGTGGGGGAAACAATCATTTCCTTAGACCAATCGTTAAATTCGACTACGGATTCCTCGATGATGCTCCTTACCGCTGGCACAGACTCCATGCGGCGGGCCAGGGCTTCGTTGGCCCGCTCACGAATTGTGTCGATATTGTACAGCATGATACCCGCTATCTGTTCTACTTCCGGGTCTACGCTGCGGGGTACCGACAGGTCAATAAAATACTTGTAGGTAAGGCCAACGCTCTTCTGTACCATGGCTTTGGTAAAAAAGGGTTGATCGAGCTTAATGGAGGAGATGATCACATCGGCACGGCTCAGCTCAGCTTCAATGCTTTCAAACTCCGCAATCCGAAAGGTACCATCCTCCGCCAGACGCTCCGCTTTGGCCCGCGTGCGGTTGATAAGGGTAATATCGGCACTCTTGCCTTTCTGCGCCAGATTTTTGCACACATCTTCCCCAATTTCTCCCAGCCCAACGACCAGAATCTTCGGGTCGATTGTCAATGAATCTACCAGCTCAACGGCAGCGTAGGATGCCGAAGCCGCACCATCGCGGAAAGAGGTTTCCTGAGCAACGCGCTTGTTGGCAAAGAAGATAGTGTGCATCAGACGGTGCAAAAACGGCCCGGCCATATTCAGATCAGCAGACCATTGGTAAGCCTGCTTGATTTGATTTGGAATCTGCATATCGCCCACTACCTGCGAGTGCAGCCCGGTGGCTACCTCAAACAAGTGGCGTACGGCATCGCCCCCCTCGGTATATTGCTCAAAATAAGGTGTATATTGCTCAGTATCTGTGAGCCCCTTATGAATAAGCAGCAGCGTTGTGAAATCGCTGTTCATATCCCTGGGAGAAGTATAATATATCTCGGTTCGGTTGCAGGTTGACACAACCAGCACATCAGACACCTCAAAGAAATCTTTGATACGAAGCATGAGGGCTTTGGCCTCTTCTTCGTTTAGTGCAATTTGCTCCCTTATTTCCAGGGGAGCAGTTCGAAACGAGATACTTACGGACTTAAACTGATTGTACATTTCTCTACTCTGAATTCAAGATACAAATTTACATCACAATTCTTATAATATGAAACGGGATGTGAAACGGATAAGTTTATTTAGAAACTATATAAATTGTTCTGAAATATTTATGCTAAATTCACAATTCCTGCGCATTCGGAATATGACTAATGTCATATTTCAGCCTGATGCATGCGTGCTGCCCGGCGTGCCCCCGGAAGCATTCAGGACTTTTTTTTGTTGTATAAAACAAAGACATCAACCCACCGTTTTACTCCAAAGCCAGCAAATGGTTACTACGATCCTATGAAGGAAATACCCCCTGTGAAGCAAAGGAAAAGCGGATTTCGTATGCAGCCCGTAGCTTTGCTCAATAGTCTGAAACTCCGGCGCTCCCTTCTGGATTCGTACGGGCAGAAGAATATATACAAGATTCTCATCGGCTTCAACTTATTTCTGATAAGCGTTGGTTCCCTGTTTTATACCAATGATCTGGTAAATAAACTGGAAGAAAGGGAGTTGAGGCAGGTAAAGCTGTTTGCCGAGTCGCTGCGGTACGCCATCAACAGCGACTACGACGAAGACCTGAACAGTATCATGGAGATGATCCGGGAAGCCAACACGTTTTACGAAATACCGGCCATCTACATCGATGAGAACAACATGCCCGCGGCTCATAACAACCTCTCCTTTCCGAAAAACGCAAGCCCGGATACCCAGGAGCGGATTATTCAGGAAAATCTGGCCCAGATGGAAGAGGAGCACGAGCCGATTGCGGTAGAAATCAGCGCCGACAGAGTGGGGTACGTATATTACAGCAATTCGTTTTTGCTTACCCAGCTCCGGTACTATCCCTACATACAGTTATCCGGCATCTTCATCATTGGCTTTCTGGCTTACCTGGCGTTTAGCTCGGCGCGCCGGGCCGAGCAAAATCAGGTATGGGTGGGCTTAGCCAAAGAAACGGCTCATCAGCTGGGTACGCCGCTGTCGTCGCTCATGGCCTGGACCGAGTACTTCCGGTCAGACCCCGATATGGACCCATCCATTGCCGACGAAATAGAAAAGGATGTGCAACGGCTCGAAATGATCACCACGCGTTTTTCTAACATTGGCTCCCTGCCTACTCTAAAAGAAGAGGAAATAGCTACGCTGATCACCGATTTTATCAAATACCTTCAAAGGAGGGTATCTTCAAAAGTAAAGTTTTACATCGATAATCAGCTTCTCGAAGGGCAAACGGTATTACTTAACCGTAACCTGTTTGAATGGGTCATCGAGAACATTTGCAAAAACGCCGTCGATGCCATGGGAGGTGTGGGGGAAATCCGTATTTCGCTGGTACCGATGCTGATGCACAACGAAGTGGTGGTGGATATTCAGGATACCGGGAAGGGGATCAGCAAGGCCAACCTTGCCAAAATATTCCGGCCGGGGTTCAGCACCAAAAAACGGGGCTGGGGACTGGGGCTTACGCTCGCCAAGCGCATCATTGAAAACTACCACAGCGGAAAACTGATCGTCAAAAGCTCGGAACCCGGCAAGGGTACTACCTTTCGGATCACCATGAAAGTGACCGATCAGAAGGCTGCATAAGCAGGCTTTGCCCCGCTACTATTGATCGAGGGGTACCGAAATCGTGTCGGTTTCGATAACATTGCTCACCCGCAGGCTGCGGTCACGCACTTTGACCTGAAATTTAAGAACGGCCGGTTTGGCAAAACGGGAGTAGAAGAATATCTGGGAGAAATCCAGCTTGCCTTTGATAGGTCCTGGCTTTCCGTCGCGTCTGAGGATTGGAAAAAACAGCTTATTGGTTACCGACGAAGGCAATCTTTCAAAACCACCGGTAGCATTTTGCCTGAAAATCGTCAGATCGTAATTTCCCCACTCCTTGTAAATGGTGTTAAGGAGAGTAGTATCGCTCCTTTCTTCGGGAGATATGCCCAGGTCGCCGTCACCATCTTCAAAGTCAATGGTGATAACTACCGAATCTTTTCGGGCGGTGGGGCCCGAAAAAGGATCTGGAACTGTGAATTTGTCGATGCTGTTGAACTGAATGCTGGGGGTATCGTCAAAGTTAGGCGTGTCAATACAGCTTACGACTCCCAGGAGAAGAAAAATCCCGACGAAGAAAAAATTACGCATAGTATAGTTAGAAATTTTCATCACGAAAGTACAAGGATTGAAATCAGGAAGCAACAGCACGCTCACTCTCGAGCGGCAGCAACTCCGCCAGCAAATCATGGAGGTTACTCCCGAGCTGTTTGAAGAGACCGCTCTGCGGGTCTTCAGGTACCAGGCCCAGCATAACCCGGTCTACCGCACCTACCTCTCGCATCTGGGCGTTTCGTTTGACCGCCCTGGACGGCTGACAGAGGTCCCTCATCTCCCCATACAATTCTTCAAGCACCACACTATCAGAACCGGCCAGCCGCCCACTCCGGCGATCAATTTTGAAAGTAGCGGTACTACCGGTCATACGCCCAGTGTCCACACGCTCTACGATGCACCCCTCTACCTTTCCCTCAGTCAACGCATTTTCGAGCAGGAATATGGCCCACTGAGCCGTTTTCACGTACTAGCCCTACTCCCTTCCTACCTTGAACGAACGAACTCTTCGTTGGTGTATATGGCCAGGCATTTTATTGAGCAAACGGAGTCGCCTTTTTCGGGCTTTTATCTTCATGATGTACACGCCCTGACCCGGCAACTCCGGCTACTGGCCCAGCGCCGGGATGGCCGCCGAATACTGATCCTGGGAGTTACTTTTGGGCTGCTGGACTGGGCAGAGGGTAAAGAAGATCTGACTTTTTTGGGCCGCATACCAGACCTCGTGGTGATGGAAACCGGCGGCATGAAAGGCCGCCGCCGCGAAATGCTCCGTGAAGAAGTGCACGAGGTACTGACAGCGCGGCTGGGGGTCAGGTCAATCCACTCTGAGTACGGTATGACCGAGCTACTCTCGCAGGGGTACTCGCAGGGCGAGGGCGTTTTCAGGCCCGGCTACACCATGCGCCTGCTGCTCCGCGACCCCAACGACCCGTTTGACGTACGGGAATACGGGCAGTATGCCGGCACCGCGGGAATCAACGTGGTAGACCTGGCCAACCTGGATTCGTGCAGCTTTATCGAAACCCAGGACCTGGGGCGTTTTGGCAGCGAACCAAACACATTTTACGTCATGGGGC
>CATMVR010000434.1 GCA_950075905.1 uncultured Persicitalea sp.
CCCTGCTTCTTCATCACGCCCTGAATCAAATCCTTCACCAGGGGCGAACAGCCGCCACAGCCTGTACAGGCTTTGTTAGCCTTTTTGAGGGCATCTACGGTAGTATGGTTGTCCACCTCTACCGCGTGGCAAATATCCGCTTTGGTAATAGCCTCACAGGAGCAGATGAGCGCATCGTCGGGCAGGGCCATCACGCCCGCGCCGGCATGCTCTTCACCCCCCCGTGAACCCAGAATCAGATCCTCGGGATCAGGGGGCAGGATGGTCTTGTTTTTGCAGGTTTGCAGCAGCATATTGTATTGCTCCGCATCCCCGATCAAAATCCCGCCCAGCAACTCTTTGCCATCCGTGGATACATTGATACGTTTATAAATACCCTTCGCCTTATTCTCATAGCGGACCGTGCGGCTGTTGGGTTCTTCCACAAAGGCATCACCAAAACTAGCCACATCCACACCGATCAGTTTCAGCTTGGTAGACATATCGTAGGGCTTGAACTCCTTTTCCCCGCCGGTCAGCTGCGTGGCCACTACCTCGGCCATTTCGTAGCCGGGGGCCACCAAACCGTAGATCATGTGATGCGCCAGGGCGCACTCGCCAATGGCAAAGATGGACGGATCAGAAGTCTGCAGGCGATCATTGACGATGATCCCTCCCCGTGGGTGCGTTTCCAAATCGGCGTGTTTGGCGAGCTCGTCACGCGGGCGAATGCCCGCCGAAATCACCAGCATATTCACGTCCAGGCGGCTACCATCTTCGAACTGCAAACCGTCGATACTATCTTCCCCGGTAATCTCGCGCGTACTTTTAGAGAGATGAATGTGCAGCCCCAGCTTTTCGAGCTGATTCTTCAACAAATCAGAACCCGCCGCATCGATCTGCCGGGGCATGAGCCGCGGGGCAAACTCTACCACGTGGGCTTCTTCCATACCCAGGTCCAGCAGGGCCTTGGCGGCTTCCAACCCAAGCAGGCCGCCACCCAACACGGCCCCTTTGCGGGCCTTGCGGGCGTACGACTGCATCATTTCGAGGTCTTCGATGGTGCGGTACACAAATACCCCCTCCTTCTCTACCCCGGCTACGGGAGGCACAAAGGCCCCGGACCCTGATGCAAGCACCAGATAGTCATAATCCACTACGATACCGTGGTGCGACCGAACCGTCTTTGCAGAGCGGTCAATTGCCACTACGGGATCTGACAGATACAGCTGGATGCCGTTTTCTTCGTACCAGCTTAGCGGTGCAAGCAGCAGGTCTTCGGCTGATTTACCGTCAAAAAAAGAACTTAGGTGGACTCGGTCGTAGGCTGCGCGCGGTTCTTCCCCAAAAACCGTGATCGTAATATCACTGCGCTCCTTGACCTTGGCTAGTAGTTTTTCGCAAAACTTGTAGCCTACCATCCCGTTGCCCACCACAACGATCTGTGTTGTTTTGTTTGTGCTCATAGTTAATACTAACTATTAAATTGGTACAACCCTGTATTTTTATTGCACTTTGATAAGATTAAGTTATTCCACCTTACTATTAGTACAGATCAAAATTAAACCGTGTTTTTCTCAAATCCTAACTTTTTATTTCTTTTTAGGGTGATTTTTAAACTTATTTTTTGGCATATCTATTGTTTTATAAAATTATTGCCCTAATTTTGAACCATACATTTATATAGTTACCATTAACTACATATAGTATAATTCCAATATTCACCTTATATATACAAAAGAGATATGATACCAAAGCTGACACTCGTGGGGGCGGGCCCGGGCGATGGAGAACTCATCACGCTCAAAGGAATCAGAGCGCTGGAACATGCCGATGTGGTGCTCTATGACGATCTGGCCAACCGGGCTCTGCTCGACTATTGCCCGGAGCATACCTTGAAAATGTACGTGGGCAAACGGGCCGGTCGGTCTTCGTTTGCGCAGGAAGACATAAACAGGCTGGTGGTACGGCTGGCCCGCAAGCGCGGCCACGTTGTCCGGCTCAAAGGCGGCGACCCGTTTGTATTTGGCCGGGGGCACGAAGAAGTAGAATACGCCCAACGCCACCAGGTGGCCTGTGTGGTAGTACCCGGAGTATCGAGCTGCGTGGCCGTGCCCTCTTCGCAGGGTATACCCGTCACGCGGCGGGGCGTCAGTGAAAGCTTTTGGGTTATTACGGGTACTACTCGCCACGGCGACTTGTCCGATGATCTCCACCTGGCGGCTCAGTCAAAGGCCACCGTGGTGGTGCTGATGGGCATGAAAAAACTAGCTGAAATATGCGCACTGTACGTTGGCCTCGGGCGGGGACACATGCCCGTGGCGGTCATACAAAACGGCACACGCACCAACGAGCTGTGCGTGGTAGGGCAGGCATGGGAAATGCCACGGCTTATTGCAGAGTATCAGTCGGGAGATAAGGGTGTGGGGGCACCCGATTCCCAAACCGATGGTCCGGCCATACTCGTCATTGGCGAGGTAGTAGCGCTGCATC
Source organism: uncultured Persicitalea sp. (assembly GCA_950075905.1). Taxonomy (GTDB): domain Bacteria; phylum Bacteroidota; class Bacteroidia; order Cytophagales; family Spirosomataceae; genus CATMVR01. The sequence goes on from CATMVR010000434.1 coordinate 2,473, forward strand.
CGGCCTATGTGCTGGATTATCTGCAGAGCTTACCTATGGTGGCCTGATACAAAAAAAAGCCGATCCGGTGTGGGGGCACCATATGGATCGGCCTTACAGGGTTGTCTATGTTAAACACAAACATTTCAAAGAAAATGAAAATAATCAGATAACACAAATCACTTCCGTTCGCCTCGGGATTGCCGCGAGTCTGCGAGTGCCTGGTCCGTCTTACGCAAGCCCTTTCTTACAGGGTTTTACAGGAAAACACTGCCTTTATTTTTCTATTCTTTGAAGCTAATCTATCATGAAACTATTTACAAAATCTTATATGGTTTTGGCGCTGGGACTCTGCTCGCTACCCGCTCAGGTACTGGCACAGTTCACGCTGTCTGGACAGGTACGTACCCGTACCGAACTCCGCGACGGCTTCGGCAGTCCACTGACCAGCGAGCAAACTCCTGCTCTTTTTACCTCCCAGCGTACCCGCATCAACGTGGGCTACGCGGGCTACCGGACCAAATTTTTCGCGGCGATTCAGGACGTTCGGGTGTGGGGACAGGATGGTTCTGCCAACAACCGGACTACTAACGCTGATCTTAACGGTCTGATGCTGCACGAAGCATGGGCCGAAATCAGTCTGCTGGATACAGCCATCACGAACACCGGCAAGTACCTGGCTCTGAAAATCGGGCGACAGGAGCTGATGTACGACGACAGCCGCCTACTAGGTAACCTCGACTGGCTGCAACAGGCCCGCCGCCACGATGCTGCCGTACTGAAGTACGAACAGGGCGGTTTTATGGCGCATCTGGGCGCTGCGTATAATCAGAACCGTGAGCTTGCCGCCGGGCAGCTGTACAATGGGGTACCTACCGGCTACCCCGCCGGAACCAACGGCATCGGCACAATGTACAAATCGCTGCAGTACCTGTATCTGGGTAAAAAACTCAAAGTCGGCAATGCCTCTTTTCTTGTATTGAAGGACGATTTTAACCGGTATTCTACCAGTGCCACGGGTATAAAAGTGCTTGAAAAAGGCACATGGAGCCGGGTTACGATGGGGCCGTACCTAAATACGAAACTCGGTAAAAATCTGGGTTTAAACGCCAGCGCCTACCTGCAAACCGGCAGGGACAAAGATGGCAAAACCCTCCGGGCTTCTACTTTTTCGGTAAGTACGCTCTACCAGGTCAACAAGTACTTCTCGGTGGGTCCGGGTGTAGATTATCTGTCGGGCAATGCGCCCGGCAGCACCGTCTCGCACCGGTTTGATCCGCTGTACGGTACGCCGCACAAGTTCTGGGGACAAATGGATTATTTCTACGTTACCAATGGCTTTGGCCCCGGCGGGCTAGCCAACTACTACCTCAAATCGGCCTTTACACTGACTAAAAAGCTTTCCGGCACGGCCGATTATCACGTTTTTCAAAGCCCCAACACGGTACTTTCCGGCGATGTACCACTTTCCAGCAAGTCGCTGGGCAGCGAGTTTGACCTGATCCTGAATTACAAAATGGCCCCGGCTATTGGGTTTCAGGCCGGCTACGCCCACTATTTCAGCACGCCAACGCTGGAAGCCGCCAAGGGAATCAGTACTACGCGTACCGGAGCTAACTGGGCGTATCTGATGATCAATGTTACGCCGCAGTTTTTGACGAAGTAGGTATTCGTTGCTCGTGAGCATTGATCAGCCAAGGAGCGTTACAAACGCTCCCCTCGACCCGTTCGCGCTACAAGCGCAAACGAGCATAAGCTACAAACGCAAACGAGCGCCAGCATTATTCACTCAATCACTCATTCAAAATTAAAAATGAAACCTCTACATAAACTAAACGTACTCAGCATCAAAGGTGTACAGATGCGCACCTTCCACCTCTCCTGGATGGCCTTCTTTATGTGTTTCTTTGGCTGGTTTGGCCTGGCTCCTCTCATGAAGGTGATCAAGGACGACCTTGGCCTGAGCAAAGAACAGATTGGTAATATCATCATTGCCTCCGTAGCCGCTACGGTCATTGCCCGCGTACTCATTGGTCGGTTGTGCGACACCTGGGGCCCCCGCAAAACGTATACGGCCCTACTGGCCATCTGCGCCATTCCGGTCATGGCCGTGGGGCTTTCGTACAACTACGAGACCTTCCTGCTTTTCCGTTTGGCGATTGGCGTCATCGGAGCTTCGTTTGTGATTACGCAGTACCATACCTCCGTCATGTTTGATCCCAAGATTGTGGGTACTGCCAACGCCGTGACGGGTGGCTGGGGCAATCTGGGTGGCGGCGTGACCAACATGGTGATGCCCCTGATCTTTGCGAGTTTTGTGGGCCTGGGGTATCTACCCGAAGCCGCCTGGCGGCTGGCGATGGTCATTCCGGGTGTTTTGCTCCTGGTGATTGCGGCTCTGTACTGGAACTATACCAAAGATACCCCCGCCGGTAATTTTGACGAGCTACCCGAGCGTAAAGCCAAAAAGAAGGAAGGCTCCCTGGCCGATGCGGCCAAAGACTACCGCACCTGGATTCTGTTCCTGGCCTACGGGGCCTGCTTTGGCATTGAGGTAACTTTCGACAACGTAGCCGCTCTTTACTTTGCCGAAAAATACGGTGCCA
>CATMVR010000435.1 GCA_950075905.1 uncultured Persicitalea sp.
AGGGCGTAGTTGTATGCTTTCAGCAGATCCTCAATTTCCTGGTAGGACTTGTTGCGCGGCCTGATTTCCAAATCCTGGTATTTGAGGTAGGTGTCGTAGTCCACGGGATTCCCTTCGATATTGGCCGAAAAAACCACAGATTGCGCCAGGTTGGTAGGGAATTCCATGACTTTGGTACCCTTCTTGCGCAGTTTGTTCAGATGCTTTTGCAAAGTGTAAGGCTGTCGGGATTCGTAGGTCGCCAGGTATTTCCGGGGCAACAGTTCACTATTCTCTAAGACCATAAAAGGGTTTGTTTTTTTACTAATGTAAAAAGTTTTACCTGATCGGCCCCATACACAGCGGATCGTACTAAAAAAAAGCCGTTTCCAGATAGGAAACGGCTTTTAGCAGAGAGGAAGACAAGTGTTAAATTATTGCTATTCAGTAGTTTAAGGCAATAATCAGTATAAGTGTAAAGTATCATGACTAGCCATTCCTCAAAAGATATATATCCGTATATTGTTTAATTCATTGATTATCAATAAAATGAGGTGTATTTTTTCAGGAAAACTGTTAGCAATATTGAATTTTTACATTGTTACTTACCCATATGCTTTCCAGCTAAAACTACTTAATCACTGCATTTTTTAGAGATTCATCATCCAATAAGCCCATATACGCAAGTCTCATAAGCAATATTGTACTTACGTTATCTTTCTTAAACAATAAATTAATGCTTTTCCGTATCTGGTTTTCATCCATGTATCTGGAAACTAGCGACTTCCCATTAGGATACAAATATAATTTCCAATCATTCAAATGTTGAATTTTCTCTACCAAGTTGTATTTATTGTAGTCAGACCAATAAATCGAGTGAGCCTTACTAAACTTATACTCATAAAGCTCTTCGAATTCATAGTCTTTTTCATTTATAACTTTATTAGCATCAGCAATTTCGAGTAACGTTACGTTGATCTTTGATAAAATATGTTCAACAAACTCGGAATATAATTTGTCTCGTTGGTGATATATTCTATTAAATTCTTCTAATTCTTTAACCCTTCTTTCAAGCTCTTCAATTCGAGAATTACTTTCATTCTCGAAATTTTCAACTGATACAAGTATTTCTACTACCGGTACACCTAAGGCTTTGGCTATGCTTTGAATTTGATCGATAGTAAGTTTCTCTCCCCTGCTCTCTAAATACGCATAGTTGGAACGAGTGGTTTCAAGGCGTTCAGCCATTGATTCCTGAGTAAGCCCAGCTCGCTCTCTTAGATTCCTGATAGTGTTTGTTATAGACATTCTCAAAATTATTGACAAAATTCCAAAAATTATGTGAATAATATTTGGAATTAATGACAATATACATTCACTTTGTGTTAGTAATCACTAACAATATTTAAAAATTATGGATAATCCTATCAAAACAGTCCTTCATGAATATGAAGAAAGAGTTGGCTATAAGCTAAAACCTGACAAGGGGTTCTACAATCGAGTGGGAATCAACCAAAAGAGATTCGGTCAAATCCTTCGAGGGGAAAAAACTCTTCTTTTAGATGAAGCTCAACGACTTTCAATTCTATTCAATGTCCCACTTGAACGTCTTTGTTCCAATGAAAAGCCCGGCCACTACTGAGAATAGTGCCGGGCTTGATCAGTTTCAGTTAACCAGTGTTCAATTAATTACTTAAAACCAATGACAAAGATAAGAAAAAGCGAATTAACCGCATTAGCCAACCAAGCCGCTAAAACGCTGGACATAAAGGCTCCGTCAGGTAAAATAAACCTCCTCTTCTTCCCACGTAGGAATAAAGGAGATTTGAATACATTTTCGGTCTATTGTACAATAAGCTACAATGGGAACAAGAAGACGCTGAGTACAGGCATCACTGGTGACTATCGAAAGCTACTACCAGGTAGCACCTATTTACCTGATGACGAAAACAAAGTTGCCTTGTTGAACGACTTCTCAACAAAACTCTTTGCAGCCTACACTGAGCTTAAAATCACAAAAAGGAAGATTGACCTTCAACTGATTTGGAATATGGCCAAAGGAAATGCACAGGTAGACATGAACCCCAATCTTCTGCACTGCATGGATTTATTCTTAGTAGAGTCGAATGAAAAGTACAAGGCAGGGGTAACTGGGTACAAAGCCTATGAGAAGATTATGGGATTTGATAAGAGGATCAGAGAGTTTATAATCAAGAATTTTGGTAAATGGGCTGAAATCGACGATATAAAGCCTGCTCATGCGACAACCCTACGCCTCTGGCTGGTCAATGAATGTAAGCTATCTGCCAGTTATACTGATCAGATCGTATCGCACTTTAAGCGGATTCTGGAATTTGCTGTTGAGAATGAATGGGTTAACCGCAACGCATTCATGCGTTTTAAGGCCCGAAAGTCGAAGAAATTTGTGGAAGCTCTCAACGAGGCACAGGTAGACAAATTACGGACTTTTGATGTATTTGCTCCTGCACTCGAACCGGTACGTCAGGCATTTCTTCTACAGTGCTATACTGGACTTTCATATATAGATATGGTAACAGTGACTACAAATGACATACTAGTAGACAAAGCTACGGGAATTGAGTACATAATGAAGAAGCGTACTAAAACCGGAAACCCCTCCATCATTCCCATCATTACCGAAGCCAGGCGAATTATTGATTTGTACGCTAATGATCCTCAAAGGATTCAGAGGAAGTTGCTGATCCCGATGATGAGCAACCAGCGTTACAACAACTATCTTAAGCAACTAGGCGGATTGATGGGCTTTGACATTGTCCTTACTAGTCATATAGGCCGAAAAACAGCTGCTACGACCTTTTTGAATAAGGGGGTAGCGATGGAAAGCGTAAGTGCAATTTTAGGGCATTCAAGTATTAAAATGACCCAAGATCACTATGCTACTATAAATCCCGACCGCGTTATTAGAGACCTTTCAGCCACAAATGAGCTATCCAAAGCGCAATAGATATGACGACAGGCCCCAATGAAGCGGAATATCTGAAAATGGAGAACCTCCTGCTAAAACAGAATCTTGAAAATGCATTAAGCCTGAACAGGACTCTCGAGCACTATAATCAGGAGCTCAGGCGGGAACTGGAGGTCAAGAGGAACGGCCTGGACCTTTCTGTCTCGATCTACCTGGACTTGCTCAATGCCAGAGATAACGGTAGCTTCCTCAGAAGCTTCGGCAAAGCCTACCATTTGATCCATAAAAACTGACACAACAAAGCCCCGGCCTGTCAAGCCGGGGCTTCTCTAATTTCCTCCCCTGTCCCCCTCAAAAGGCAAGAAGTAGTTGAAATCGCCCTATTTCCCCAAATAGGGCTGTTTCGGTTAAAATATTATTTATCAATACCTTAACTCTTCCAAAATTATGGAAAAAAAGCCAAAAACCCAATCCACAAGTCAACAAAATGAGTCGGCAAAGAAACCCAAGGCGGCAACAAAATCCAAAACTCCAAAAAGCACAGGAATAGAGAAAGAAGAGCCACGAATCATCAGGATTTTAAACTTTCTTGAAAGACGCTATCAGCTAAGGGTAAATGAAGTCACCCAAAAGATCGAGGGTAAGGCTATTAAGAGCCGGGAGCCGTACCAAGAAATGAATGATAACGACTTAATGTTCGAGCTATACGAATTCGGATTTACCAAGTTCAAAGATGAGTTCAAGGTCTTGTTTAACTCATCAAAGATCGAGCGCTACGACCCGTTTATAGAGTACTTTGATAGCCTTCCCACCTGGAAAGAGAATGACCAGGATTACATCGAAGAACTGGCCGATTATGTATCGACAGAGAAGCAGGAGTGGTGGAAATGGATGTTTAAGAAACACCTCGTTAGGATGGTAGGGCAGGCGACCGGACATTTGAGCTTCAATAAGCATTGTCTTACCCTGGTAGGCAATCAGAATGACGGTAAAACCTCATTTTGGGATTTCATAACGCCCCAGGCCTTGAAGCAATACCAGCGCAAGGGCTTCGATTTTGCGAAAAAAGACGGCCTGATCTCTCTCATTCAAAACTTCCTGATCAATCTCGATGAACTGGCTTCCTTCGAAAAAAAGGACCTGAATAACAGCTTCAAATCTGTCATATCTGAATCAGAGGTACGGTACCGCCCGTTATTTGCCAACTACGAAACCACGATCAGGCGTAGGGCAAGTTTTGTGGCGACCACCAACAAAATGGAATTCCTCACAGATGAAACCGGGAACGTCCGCTGGATACCGTTCGTGGTTCGATCAGTGAACCATGACTTTGGAGGCCCCAAGGGATACAGTAGGAATATTGACATAAACAAAGTTTGGTCCCAGGCTTATGCCCTCTTAAAAGGCGGTTTTAACTATCATTTAACGCCCGAAGAAATAGAGCAGCAGGAAGGGATTAACAAGCAGTTCCAAACTGTATCAGACGAGATGGATGTGGTACTCAGGTTCCTGAAGCCATCCCAAAAAGGCTGCATTGATGCGGAGTTTTTGAGCTCTACCGAAATAGGGGACTATCTACGCCAAAAAACTTCCACAAGGTTCTACAGCGCTCCTCTGGGGAAGGCTTTGACCTCTTTGGGGTTTGAGAAAGTGACCCATTACACACCCGAAAAGCAGTCCAGAAAAGGGTATTTTGTTCAAAAAATCACAGAATCTGCTTACCTGCTTACCTGAAAGTATATAAATTATTGATATTCAATGTTTTATATATTATGAATTCAGGTAGGTAACTAAAAATGTTACTTACCTGCCTACCCGAAAGTTGTCATACTAACTATCAGGTAAGCAGGTAAGTAGAGTTTCAGAAAAAATGAACTTACTTACCTGAATTTTGAGCACTGGAAATCAGGTAGTTGTGTTAAAAAAAGGTGCGTTCAGGTAAGCAGGTAATTAGATTTTGAAAATTCATTGCAAGCAATTGCACATTACCCATAAAATGACCGCTTTCGAAATTGTACAAATTGAAGATTAGCGACATTAATTTTTTGATCCATAAAATTTTTTAACCACAATCCCCCCAGGGGTGAAAATCCTTAGACTATGAA
>CATMVR010000436.1 GCA_950075905.1 uncultured Persicitalea sp.
GATCGAACGGCATGTTGTTGTTGAAAGCCGAGATTACCCAATCGCGATAGGGCCAAATGGAACGTTCGTTATCGAGATGCAACCCATGCGTATCGCCGTAGCGGGCGGCATCGAGCCAGGCTACGGCCATGTGCTCCCCGTAGTGGGGAGAGGCCAGGAGCCGGTCCACCACTTTTTCGTAAGCTCGCGACGAGGTGTCAGACTGAAACTGCCTCACATCTTCGACGGTAGGCGGCAGTCCCGTCAAATCCAGGTATACCCGGCGCAGTAGCGTGGTAGGGGCGGCTTCGGGAGCCGGCTGCAGGCCATTTTCCTCTATTTTACGGAGCACGAAGGCGTCGATTTCGTTACGCACCCAGCTATTGTTCTTGACGGCCGGTACCTGTGGTCTGTCGATTTTTACCAGCGACCAGTGGGGTTTGTATTCGGCGCCTTCCTCAATCCACCGAATAAGCTTTGCCTTTTCCTGGGCCGAGAGAGAGAGGTGCGACTCCGGGCTGGGCATGATTACCTCCGGATCGGTTGACAGGATTCGCCTGACCAGCTCACTTTTGGCGGCCTGACCAGGCACGATGGCAAACAACCCACTCTCGGGGTTTTTCTGGTAGGATACTTCCGAAATATCCAGCCGCAGATTAGCTTTCAATTTGTTTACATCCGGTCCGTGACAGGCGTAGCAGCGGTCTGATAAGATGGGCTTGATGTCGTAGGTATAATCCATGGGAGCGGATAGCTCGGCCATAGCTAACGCTACGTCTTCGGGCAGGCTGACCTCGCTCCGGCAAGAGAGTAACAGCCAGCCGCAGAGCAGAAGCAGTAGTTTCGCGGGTATCGTATCCGTCATGGATTTTATTCTTAAATTTTCTTAAAAAAAAGGGAGACTGCGCAATATATTACTCATAGCTGGCATAAAGAACCGTGATACGTATATAGGTGACCTTTTGCGGAAAAGGCCCGGGTAGAAAGGGTATGCTGAAGGCAATGATTTTTCTTTTATTGCCAACTTATTTCCAAAATACTGGTTTTTATCTACCAAACGCCCTATTTTCATTCCTTTAATTCTTAGTAAACCTTATGCGCCGACGCGATTTCTTTACCAGTAGCCTGCAGGGCGGAGCCATGCTAGCCGTTGGTTCCCAACTAGCTGCCTGTTCTTCCGAAGCTACGACTACGCAGAATACGGAAAAAACGATGATGACTCCATTTGAACTGGACGAAAAAACCATTGCTGAGCTGCAAAAAGCGATGGAGGAGGGGACGTATACCGCCCGCACACTCACCCAGCTTTACCTGGATCGCATCGAGCAGATTGACCGCAACGGCCCCGGACTGCACGCGGCCATTGAAGTGAATCCTGATGCCTTAAAGATAGCCGATCAACTCGATAAGGAACGGCAGCAAAAAGGCCCCCGTGGGCCGATGCACGGTATTCCGGTACTGATCAAAGACAACATAGACACGGCCGATCAGATGCACACTACGGCGGGCTCCCTGGCTCTGGCCGAACACATAGCGGCAGAGGATGCCTTTATTGTAGCCCGGCTCCGGGAGGCGGGAGCAGTGCTGCTGGGCAAAACCAACCTGAGCGAGTGGGCCAATTTTCGATCTACGCATTCGTCGAGCGGGTGGAGTAGCCGCGGGGGACAAACCCGCAACCCGTACTCCACGGATCGCTCTACCTCGGGGTCAAGTTCGGGATCGGGAGCCGCCGTGGCGGCCAATTTGTGCGCGGTAGCCATCGGTACAGAAACGGACGGCTCGATTCTCAGCCCTTCGTCGATCAATGGGGTGGTGGGTGTTAAGCCTACCGTGGGTTTGCTGAGCCGCAGTGGCATCATACCTATCTCCAAAACCCAGGATACCGCCGGTCCCATGGCGCGTACCGTTACAGACGCGGCCATCCTGCTGTCGGCCCTAACCGGTGTGGACCCCAACGACCCGGCCACAGCGGGACAGGAGAGCCACCCGGATTATACCAAATTTCTGGACATCGACGGCCTGAAAGGCGCTACTATTGGCGTGGAGCGTAGCTACTTCGGGTACAGCAGCCAGGTAGATGCGCTGATGGAAGAAGCTATTGTGCTACTTCGAAAAATGGGCGCGCAGGTGATAGACCCCGCCCCCCTCGCCCCGGACCTGAACTTTGGCGACGATGAGTTTGAGGTACTTTTGTACGAATTCAAAGATGGCCTCAACGCCTACTTTGCCGGGCTGCCTGCCGGCGCCCCGGTACGCTCGCTGAAAGATCTGATTGAGTTCAATGAAAAAAATAAGGAAAAAATGATGCCCTTTTTCGGCCAGGAAATCCTGATCATGGCCGAAAAGAAGGGCCCCCTGACCGACAAGGCCTACCAGAAAGCTCTCGCCAATTGCCGGCGAAAATCGCGGGAAATGGGCATCGACGCCACGTTGCAGAAGTACAAGCTCGATGCCCTGGTGGTACCTACCGATACCCCCGGCTGGGTGATTGACCACATCACCGGCGACAACTACGTGATGTCCAAAGCGAGTTACAGCATTGCGGCGGTAGCAGGCTACCCCGGGGTGTCGGTGCCGCTGGGTCAGGTACTTGGCATGCCCGTCGGAATTACCTTCTTTGGTACCGCCTATAGCGAGCCAACTCTGCTTAGACTGGCGTATGCCTTCGAGCAGGCCAATCAGGGGAGGCGGGCGCCCACTTTTCGGGAAAATGTAGGGTAGTGTTCCCATTGTGTATGTGAAGGTATTTATTACCTTAGTGCAGACAATACCCACTGCTTTCGGCAGGTTGCCAGAACTGAGTTTCCTGGTTTTTGGTTTAGGTAGCCAAAATTGTTACTGATAACTGATAAATGTTACTTTTCCGCAGTGTGAAGTATGAAGCAGCATAGTACCATCGAAATTTGGCACAAAGAAGGCGTTGCACTCCTGCCCGCCTTTGCCCACTACTTACTGGAAAATCACTATGTTGATTTTTCAAAGCGGTGCCTGCAGCTTTACCATGAACTCGATGTGCCGCTGCTCGGGCACCTGAGTGAGGAGGAAGCAGAGACGATAACCAACGAGAGCATGAGGGAGCTGCTGACAGCGCTGGCTACCTACTCCATTGCTGATTTTATTCAGGCAAGTATCGAGGCATTTCGTACCAATCAGCTGCCGGGAATTGAGAGTAGCAGCTTGATCGCTGACGACATTATCCGGATAAACTACGCCCGGAAACAAGCCTTTCTGGATTTTATACCCGGTTTCTCTGCCGATCCATCTACGATTGTTCAGCTGTGCGGAGAAATCGAAAGCTATACCCAGGTATATATGTCGGCGGCATTCAAAACGCTCACCGAGCTGACCGACCGGAAAATGAATGACCAGCTCAATCGGCTGGAAGAGAGCGAAAAGCACTACAAGCAGGCCCAGGCCATTACGCACCTTGGAAACTATACCTGGGATCTGACTACCGACCAGCTGAGCTGGTCGGACGAGCTGTACCGTATTTATAACCTCAACCCTTCGATGGGGAAGCTACCGCGCGAAGAAATAGCCTCGTATAACCACCCCGATGATGAGGAAAAGGTCAGAGAACATATCAGCCGATCGTGTACAACCGGCGAACCCTTTGATTTTCACTACCGCATTGTGCTGCCGGGGGGGAGGGTAAAAACGCTTCGCGCGCTGGGCGAGGTAGTGATGGATGAGTCGGGTAAGGCCAGATTTATCTTTGGCACCACCCAGGATGTAAGCGAGCGTGAGCATTTGTTGCACACGCTGCAGCAGAATGGGCAACTCTACCGGCAGGTAGAGAGTATTGCCCATGTGGGTGGCTGGTATTGGAACGTGGCAGAAAACACCGTATCCTGGACCGACGAGCTGTATCGTATCTATGGGTTGGAACCGCAAAGCGAGGTAATCACGTTTGAGAACTACCTTGAACTGGTGCATCCGGAAGACCGTATGCTGGTGACTCAGACCGTGCAACAGGCCATGGAAACGGGTAAGGCGTACACGTTTCACCACCGCATCAGAACCCGGGACGGGAGAGTCAAGGTATTGTACGCCCAGGGCGAAGTAGTGACCGATACGCTGGGGCATCCCGTACAGCTGCTGGGCTCCGCTCAGGACGTAACCGCCCAGAAAAAAGCCGAAGTGCGACTCCTTGAAAACCAGAATTTTATAAAAAAAATTGCGGATGCTACTCCGGCTATTATTTCTACGTACCAAATTGAAACAGGAAGATATACATTCATCAATCAGGGAATAAAAAAGCAGCTGGGCTACGATTCAGAGCAAATTATGAAGAGCGACGGAGTAGAGTTTTTTACCCGGCTGATTCACCCTGATGACCTCGCAGAATTGATCCAGAAAAATGATAAAATTCTGAGGGAAGCCAATCAACGTTTGACAGACGAAGAAGAGGATGTGTTTGAGTACCGCTACCGTATCCGGCATCAAAACGGACACTACCGCTGGCTGCATACCTACGGCACGGTGTTTGAGCGGTCGAAGTCGCACCAGGTAAAGCAAATTCTGAATATTTCGCTGGATATCACCGAGCGTATCGAAGCCGAGCAGGTGCTGCTTCAGCGTACCCGGGAGCTGCGGCGGCCCAATACCAGCCTGGAAGGGTTTGCTTACATTACCAGCCACGACCTCAAAGAACCCTTGCGGAAGATTTCGATGTTTGTGGAAAGGCTCGCTTCCGTGCGGGCGTCGGATAGGGAAGAAGAAAAACTTTACTACGACAAAATTCAGAGCGCCACCAGGCGCATGCGGGAGATGATCGACGACATTCTGTCTTTATCCCTGCTATCAAACAAGGTGACACATGAGCAAGTAGACCTGCAAAAGGTTCTGGACCATACCCTGTATACTTTTGAGGAGCAGCTGGCGAGCAGGGGAGGAAGCGTAGCGTGCGCCGGCCTGCCGGTGATCAGGGCTCTGCCTACGCAGATGGATCAGCTGTTTCAGAACCTGATTGGCAACTCTCTGAAATTTTGCCGTCCCGATGTTCCTCCACAAATTACCATATCGTGTAGTTTTCTGACTCCGGCG
>CATMVR010000437.1 GCA_950075905.1 uncultured Persicitalea sp.
GCCATGTCCGCCTCAATCGCCTTGCGGGACTGGTTATCCTGGTCCAGCACCTCAAGCTGCCGGTTCGCGACGCCGTCGCTCTCTGCCAGCATAAAGTGCAGTGCCGCGTAGGGGTCATCTAGCCGCGAACGGGCGTTGATCCTGGGGCCCATCTGAAACGCCAAGGTTTCAGCGTTGAAGGGCACGCTGTCGGCCCCTAAGCGCGCGGCCATGGCTCGCCAGCAGGCGGCGTCCATGCGGTTGATTAGCGTCAGGCCATGGCTGACCACCGCCCGATTGGCGGGGCTTCCGCCTAGCGAGACGCAGTCCGCCACGGTGCCTAACGCCACGTAGGAGAGCCACGGTGAGAGCTTCGGCGTGGCCTCCGGCAATACGCCCCACTCCACCAGTACGCCGCGGGCGAGCGACATCAGCAGCCACGCCACCATGCAGCCCGCAATGGTTTTATCCGGGTAGTGGCAGTCGCTGCGGGTCGGGTTCACGCAGGCATACGCCGAGGGCGGCGGGCCTTCCAGGGGCAGCGCATGGTGGTCGCTGACCACCACATCGATACCGGCTGCTTTCAGCCGCGCAATGCGCGGCTCGTCAGAACTGCCGCAGTCGGCGGTAATCACCAGCGTGGGCAGCGGTTTTAAGCTCAGCGTTCGCTCCACCAGCGGCAGGCTGATGCCGTCCACGGCCAAAGCGTAGTCGATGGATACTGTCCCCAGGGAGCCCAGCGGCAGGGTGATCCAGTCTGCCGCTTCCCGAAACTGGTAGCCGCCCACACTGGTGTCAAACCCGGCGTACAGAAATACGCACAGGAGCACTTCCAGTGCGCATACCACTACGGTAAGGACGCGCAAATCGTGGCTGCGGTTGTGTGGCCAGAGGAGAGCGAGCAGGCTCCCCGCCAAAGGGGTAAAGATCAAGAGGGTGAGCATATATTCACTCATACTTTCTGAAATAATATCAGCGATTCGCCGCCGAATTGGTTGGGTTCGTTACAGGAGCAGCACCCACAGGAGCAGCAGCAGCATGCTCACGAAGGTGACCACAAAATAGGATTGGATCTTGCCATTCTGGACCAGTCGCACGAGCTGTCCGGCCCCCCGGGCCGTTTGCACAATGGCCCTGACGCCACCGTCAGTGATGGCGCGGTCTACCCAGCCCAGCATATGCGCCAGCACTACCGTAGCCCGGCCTATAAAGTTGACGAGGTAGTCGAGGCCTTTGGCTTCCAGACGTACACACGCCCGGGCTACGCGCTGGAACGGAATCAGGAAAAAGGTCTGCGACTGGCTTTCTTCCCGGTGCCCGGCCAGCAGCCCCAGCCGCTCGCTGAGCGCGGGCCGGGTAGGGGGTATAAAGGTGGTTTCGCCAAAGCCCGGCGGCAGAAACGCCTTGCGGTAGGAGAGGCCAATGCCCAGTCCCGTCACCACTACCGAGAGCAGGGGTACCCAGGCCGCGTGCAGGGTTTCGGTGTAGCCCATGGCTTGCAGAAACCAGGCCGAAGCAGTACTCAGGGGATTGAAGGAAAACCAGATGAAAAGCGAACCTGTCGCCAGCAGGGCCATCGGCAGCCACATCAGAGCCGGAGACTCGTGCGGGTGCACATCGGCGTAGTCCTCGTACCTTTTCTTACCCATAAAAACCAACCATACCTGCCTCACCATGTAGTAGGCCGTAAACCCCGCCGCCAGCACGGCCAGCAGCGGAAACAGGTAGAAATAGGTGCCTACCTCGCTGGCCCGGGCAAAAGCCGCCAGGAAAATGGCATCCTTGGATAAGAAACCCGAGAAAAGCGGCAGCCCCGCCAGGGCCGCGGCGCAGACCACAAAGCACACAAAGGTGATGGGCATAGCGGTGCGCAGCCCGCCCATAGTGCGCATATCCTGCGGATCGAAGGCCGGGGCGATTTTGCGCGGTTCGAGCGCGTGGAAAACCGAGCCGGCCGAAAGGAACAACCCGGCCTTGAAAAAAGCGTGCGTAAGCAGGTGAAACAGGGCCACCTGCCAGCTGCCCATGCCCACGGCCAGCACCATAAGCCCGAGCTGCGAAATGGTAGAGTAAGCCAGTACCCGCTTGATGTCCCAGACGTGCAGGGCCTTCCAGGCGCCATGCAGCATGGTGATAGTGCCAATGATAGCTACGACGAGTTGCGCCTCAGGGGTGAGCAGAAAGGCAATCCGGGCCAGCAGGAAGATGCCCGCCGCTACCATGGTGGCGGCGTGGATGAGGGCCGAGACGGGGGTGGGGCCCTCCATGGCATCGGGCAGCCAGGCCGAAAGCGGAAACTGGGCCGACTTGCCCACGCAGCCGCCAAACAGGCACAGGCCAATGGCCGTAAGCAGGGTAGGTGAGAGCCCGGCCAGCGTGGCGGGCAAGCGTACAAATTCGGTGGTGCCGGTATGGTGGAGCAGCAGCAGAATACCCGTCAGAAAGGCGGCGTCGCCCAGGCGGTTGAGGATAAAGGCCTTTTTGGCAGCCCACACGGCGCGGGGCTTGTGGTGCCAGAAACCAATGAGCAGGTAAGAGGCTAGTCCTACGAGTTCCCAGAAAATATACATGACGAGCAGACTCCCCGCCAGCACAATGCCCAGCATGGCAAAAACAAAGAGTTGCAGAAAGGCAAAATAGCGGTACCGGGCGGTATCGTGCTGCATGTAGGCAATGGAGTACAGCTGCACCAGCAGGGCCACAAAATGCACCAGCAGCAGCATGAGCCACGAGAGGGTATCAAGTTGCAGGGTGATCCACAGGCGGTAGGTGCCGATTTCTATCCAGGGCAGGCGGATCACCTGCGCCTCACCGGCCGCCAGCCAGCCCACGCTGATCAGCAGCCCCGCCAGCGTGAAGCCCGCCCCCAGCCATCCCGCCGCGGCGTTAAACCGCTTTCCCAATAGCCATAGCCCAACAAATGCCAGCAGGGGCAAAGCCATCAGCAAAAGGACAGAAATAGACGACGGGATAATGGGCATGTACTGCATCGGGAAATTTGGCTCGGCAAATATCCTCAATTCGGGCCCGATTTCAAACCTTCGTTACAGGTCTTTCTCTATATCGTCAGATTGTACCTCGCCGTGGAGGATATCCAGCAGCTCTTTGATCTGGTACACGGAGCGGTTGTAGGAGTTGCCCAGCACGATGATCACGAAGTCGTCTTTGGGGCTCATCCAGAGCATGGTGTTGTAGCCTTTCCACCAGCCGCCGTGGTAAATATACTTGACTTCCTCCTGTTCGTCGAGGTGCATCCGGAAGCCGTAGCCGTAGTTTTTCATGCCTTTTCGCTCAAAACTTCGGGGGGTGAAAGCTTCTTTCATGGTTTTTTTGCTGAGCAGACAGTTCGCCGAAAGCCCCTTATAAAACCGCAGGAGATCATCGGTGGTAGAGTAAAGCCCCTTGTCGCCCACTACATCGTCGTAGTAGTCTTTGGGCAGCAGCCGGCCATACTGATGCCCCACGGTGCGGTAGAGCTGAGTGGAGTCGGCCTTGTTGGTGACCAGAAACGTATGGTTCATCTTCAGGGGATCAAGAATGTGCCGGCGCAGGTAGGTTTCGAAGGGCATGCCCGATACTTTTTCCACAATGGCGGCCAGCACCATGTAATTGGTGTTGCTATAACTGAACGAGCGATTGGGGACATTGTACCGCTGAGGCGTGGGTTTTACCGTAGCAAACCAACGCATGATGGATGCGTTGGAAGGGTACTTTTGCCCGTGCCGCACGCTATCCATAAACGCATAGAGGTAATTAGGGAGCCCGCTTCGATGACTGAGCAGCTCCTGAATGGTGATGCCACGGTACGGAAAATCGGGGTAAAACTTCTGAATGCTATCGTCAAGGCTGAGCTTGTCGGCTTCGTAGAGTTTAAGCACCGCCACGGCCGTAAAGGGCTTGGAAAGCGACGCCAGCTGAAAGGTATGCTCGGCCCGCAGGGTGTCTTTCTCGCGCAGATGGGCGTAGCCAAACGACTCCTGGTAGAGCACCACGCCCTTCTGAGCAACGAGGACATTGCCGTTGAAGCCCGCCCGCCGTTTCTTCTGAAAAATCTCGTCAATCTTCTGCGCTTTGGCGTCAGCATTGATCTGTTCCCGGATTTTTGCCTCTTCTTCGGCCGTAAGAGGCGAGCCAACGCACTCGGTATACCAGTCGTTGGGTTTGGTCACTTTGCTATGCTGGGTACGATCGCAAGCCAGCAATCCCATACTTAAAATGGCCATCCACAGGGCCCACACTACATTCTTCATCACGTACATTCTTTACCCGCCTGTAAGCGCGTTGAGTTAATCAAAGGAAGTTTTTCGTGTAAAGAGTTTAGAGATAGAGCCGTATTTTATGAGGGCTTAGCTGATACCGGATGCACAAAGATAGGCAGGGCCCGGCAGCGATTCAAGATTTGGGGCCGGCAATTTTCAAATCGCTGCCCTCGCCGTAACATCCGTAGGTCCGTGTGCAAGGCATAGCTACTTCCGGGAAAATACAAAAAATGTATGCCCGCCGGGAGGAAGGTCACTGGTTATTTTTCGGAAATACCAACCAGCACCGCTAGCCACTGCTCATACTTCGGTGTGCTTGCTTTGGTGAGCAGGCTCACAACATCCCGATAGCCGGAATCAAAGTAAGACGCCAAAGTAAACATATCCAGCGAGCCTTTCGGGTCGTAGGGTTTGCCGGGCTGGTAGTATTCCAGTCCGGCCTGGGCGCGTCGCCGGTCCAGCTCTACTTTGGTATTGACCCACTCGGCGTGGACCTTCTCCCCTTTGGCGTAGGGTACCACGTAGTCTACCGATTTTTTGATGCTGCCGCCCTGTGGGCTTTGGTAGGTAAAGGGACTGAACGTACTGTTTTTTCCTTGCAACTGCTCCGTGGCGATGGCGTACACCGTGTCATCGGCGCCGGCGGCGAGGGCGTGGAAGTCTTTCTCTCCGGTGAACGCGACCGGCTCCCAGGTCTCGCCGCCGTCTTGGCTGCGGATGATGCCGAGGTTGGGGGCGCCGAGCTCCGCCGGGGGGGACGGGCCGGGGGGCCCGGACGCGTAGAGGG
>CATMVR010000438.1 GCA_950075905.1 uncultured Persicitalea sp.
TTGTTTCGATTCCGTTGCTATTCCTACCGAGGCTAGCAGGGCTCCCAATGTGCTTATAATCCACCATCGCTGCCTCTGATTTTCTTCTTCCGTCCTTTTCTTTTCAGCTTCCAGTTTTGCTTTTTCTTTCTCACTTTTTCGCTGAATGCTTCGGGTTTCAATGTCGACAAGCTGATATGCATTTTCCCGCTCCTGCATCTCGTTTTTCCATCCATTATGAATTTTTAAAAACCGGAGCGATGCCCGGTCCTGTCCAGACTGCTCATAAAGTTCTGAGAGCAGCAGACTCGATTTTAGTTTCAAATCGATCCAGTCAAAACTCTCAGACCACTCATAGCACTGTTGGGCGTACGCAAATGCCTTTGCCAGATCTCCAAGCTGTTGATAGCTTTGCGCTATGGCATACTGACAGTATCCCTTTCTGACACTTTGAGCTTTGAAAAACTTATCGTTTGCCTGATGCAGATACAAAAGTGCGGCTTTGACATTTCCTTTTTTAAGTTCCAGTTGCCCCAATTCAGCTAGAACATACATTATTCCACCCGTATTCTTTCTTTTTCTATCCAACTTCAGTACTCTGTCAAACTCCCGTTGGGCCTCTTCCAATTGGCCAAGCTTTGTTAAATTTCTCCCTCTCAATGCCAACATAAAACCCTCATCACTAGGATTATCTATTTCCCGGCGAAGGGCAAAAGCTTTATCGACGCAACTTATGGATTTTAAGGAATATCCCTGAGAGTCGTACACCTGACCCATAATCTGATATAGTTGAATCAGGAAATAGGTATCCCTCATTGCCAACAGCAATTCTTCGCATTGAAGGAATTGATCGAGGGCAGAACTAAACCGATTGATTCCCCAGTATTGACGACCTAAATTGTACCTTGCGAGTGCCAGCTCTGCCTTGTTACCTATTTTGCTCATCAACCTGAAGACTTCGAGTTCATAATTTGCCGCTTGTTGATATTTTTTTATTTTGGTATAGTAGATTACCTGCGCACTTTTTGCGTAAATAAGCATTTCGTTATGACCTAATTGCTCTATCAACTGGGCACATTTATCAATATATTCCACTCCTTGCGAAAAGAGCCCTGCACTATAATAGTGGTGGGATAAAGAAAAAAGTACATGCGCCAGAAGCTCTTTTTCCCCTAGTCTCGAAAATTGCTCTTCGGCTTTCCTTAACCCTTCCAGGGCTAGATCGAAGTTTTTCGGACCTCTAAGGTTTGAGTAGTAGGATACTTGTAACAATTCCTGTTTTTCCTCCTGAAAACCGGCCTGTTCGTTAAACCATCGGGTCTTAATATCATATATTATACTCCGGGGAGAACCCTGGTGGAAGGCGGCGATTCTCCGAAGGTACAGGCCTTCCCCCCTTGGGTAGCTTATGTCCAGAGCGAGTTTACGTGCTTTTTGGGCAGTTTGCAAACCCTGAGTATATTGATAATTAAACAAGTAGGCTGTTGCTAATTCGTTTAGCTGACGAACTCTCAATGTATCCTTTTTAGGATTTGATGCTACGATCTTTTCAAGACTATCTATAACAGTCTGAATCCTTTGCGGCTGCCCCTGGGAGGTAATAAAGAAAAGCAGTACAATTAAACCAGTAATAAAAGCCTGTTTCATAGGTCCATTTTTTCTGAAATACTTATTAGAAACTCCGTTCCCTCGCCCGGCACTGACTCCACCCGCAGTGCCCCGCCGTGGCCCTTCGTCACTATGTCGTAGCTAAGGCTGAGACCCAGCCCCGTGCCCTCGCCCGTGGGCTTGGTGGTGAAGAAGGGCTGGAAGATCTTCGCTTGCACCTCCGGCGGCATGCCCGTACCGTTGTCGCGAACCCTGATCTCTACCTTTCCGTCTAGCCGGTGGGTGCTCACCCACACCGTGGGCGTGTAGGCCTGGTCGGCAACGAGCATTGCCCGCTGCCGTACCGCGTAGAAGGCGTTGTTGAACAGGTTCAGAAGCACCCGCCCCAGCTCGGAGGGAGCCACCGCCACTTTGCCCAGGTTGGGGTCAAAATCTGTGATGAGCTCGCATTGGAAATCGCTGTCCTTCGCCCGCAACCCATGGTAGGCCAGCCGCAGGTACTCGTCGGCCAGGGCGTTGAGGTCGGTGGGTACCTTCTCGCCGGGCGTGGCGCGGGCGTGCTCAAGCATGCCCCGCACGATGGCGTCGGCCCGCCGGCCGTGGTGGTGGATTTTTTGCAGGTTGTCGCGCAGGTCTGCGGTGATGGCTTTCGCCTCGGCAACATTTCCGGTTTCCAGCTCGGCTTCCAGCTCGTCCACTTGTTCGGTGCTTACCTCCGAGAAGTTGTTGACGAAGTTCAAAGGGTTCTGGATCTCGTGGGCAATACCTGCCGTGAGCTCACCCAGGCTGGCTAGCTTTTCTTTTTGGATGAGTTGGGTTTGGGTGGACTGTAACTCTGCCAGTGACTCGTTGAGAGCCCTGGTCCGTTCGAGTACTTTTTCTTCCAACTGCTTGTTTTGTCGTTGCAGATTCCGGGAGCGGTACTTAGAGAATGCCAAAACGGATGCAACAAACAGACTCGCATAGAGCAGATAGGCCCACCAGGTTTGCCACCAGGGAGGCAGGATGGTAAAGCGCAGCTCGGCCGCTTGGCCCCATACCTGATTGTACCCTTTGCTCCGAACCTTGAAAGTATAGGTACCGGGGTCAAGATTAATGTAGTTTTCGCTGGCCGTACTCTCAGAAATTTTGCTCCATTGCCCGTCCTGCCCTTCCAGTATGTAACGGTAGACTGCTTTGTCGAAATCACCATTCTCGGTGCTGGCAAAATGAAAGGTCAGGTAGTTCTGGTCGTAGGGTAGACGCAGATTGACGGGCATGTTGGACGCACCGGCCACGCTGTCCCACTGAATTGGGTTAGAAGAAAAATCAATTCTGGAGGCATAAACTTCTTTACTTACGTACTTACCCTCTTTTTCATCCCATAGGGAGTCTGCCTTTTGGAGTTGTGCCTGCAGTAGCCCTTTATCCACAAATATTTGAGGCTGACCAATGAGGTCAATGCCAGTAATAAAGGCCTGGCGCGGGAGAGTGTCTTCCCGTTGGGGAGACATAATAGCAATATAGCTCCCCACCCCCCACCAATACTCCTTATTCTTCCGTTGGATTGAATTAAAAATATCGAAGTACCCAGCTTCTCCCGGCTTATTTTTTTGCGATTTTATCTTCCAGCCCGCGAAATCCTTCTGTCCTTTTGATGCAGGGGCAAGTGTCGTCAGGCCTTTCGTCGTTAAAACCTTTATATCCTCATTATTGACCTTAATGTCAACCACTTCATTTCCACTCAATCCTTCATTAGTAGACAGACTGATTATAGTGGACTGAGCTGGATCAATAATATCCATTCCCTGGTCAGTACCAACCCAGGTGCGTTGAAATTCATCCTGTGCGATGGGATTGAGATGATTGGATGTAAGACCTGATGTCTCATTGAGCTGACGGTACGTTTTCGATTTAGGATCAATAATAATGATCCCAAACCGATATGCCGTTAGCCATAATTGACCGGTTTCGTCTTTGTTGATACGGCCAATAACGGGATATAACGCCGCTGTTTCGGGCCACAAATCGGGTCCATTGCTTACTCTCCTTTCAGTAAGGTTCCTCTCATTGAAGATACTAATGCCACCCGTAGAATCTGTGCGGTATCCCACCCAAATATCCTGTTGGTCTTTGAAAAAGGTATATACGAAATAGGGTGATTTCTTATTTGCTAAATTTATGTGTCTTAGTACCTTACTTTTAGGGTCGTATACATAGAAACCGAATGTGTCGGTACCTATCCAAATTCTCCCCAATCCATCTTCCAGAAATGAATATACCGTACTTTCCAACTTCACAAATTTGGCACTTCCCAGGGTTGGATCTACTATATAGAATCCTTCGGTGGTACCTAGCCAAACTTGACCTTTGGAATCTTCCATAAGTCCCCATATGGATCTAAATCTACCATTCGTGTTATTCTTCTCCTTTACATAGCGAACTTTGTCCCTCTCATGCATACTATTTATGCCGGCCGATGTTCCAATCCATATTTTCCCCTCTCCCCTCAGCAACATACAGGGGACATATCGGCCGCTCAGGCCATCTTTGGCACCAATACGTCTGATCTGGTTTCCGTCCGCGTCAACAACATCCACTTGATCTTCGTAATTACCAATCCAGATTCGGCCATTTCCGTCCCTGAAAATAGAGCGTATGTTGGCATTGCTCAGCCCCTGCTCTTGGCCCAGCTGTTTCAGGGAATTCTTTTTTCTATCAATAATATTCACCTTTTCCCTGGTTCCGATCCATATTTCGTCTTCTGTATTCTGGAAGAGGTACTCCACATTGTTGTTGCTGAGGCCCGCTTTCTGGCTTAGATGCTTGATTTTACCTGCCTTAGTATCTATGATGTCCGCGCCGCTGCCAGTACCGACCCATATCTTTCCATCCCTTTCCTGCAGGAAGCTTCTCACCAAATTATCGCTGAGAGAAGGGGGAGTTTTCAGGTGCTTGATGGTTCCTGACTCTTCATTGATAATATCCACTCCTCCGCCCCAGCTTCCTACCCATACCTGGCCTTGCTGATCCGACATAAGGCCATAAATTACATCATTCCCCAGGCCTTCCTTTACCCCAAGGTGCTTGATGACTCCTGCCTTTACATCCAGCACCAATATCCCTTTGCCTTGGGTCCCTACCCAAATCTGCCCTCGGGCATCTATACACAACTTATTGATCATGACTGAACCCAGACCCTGCTCTTCCTTGAACAGGTGGTAATTTTCACCATCAAATCGGCATAGTCCACTCCCCCTCATGCCTATCCACACGACACCGTCTTTATCCTGAACCATGGCAAATATATTGTTTTCCCCCTGTTCTATTTTCAGGTTCAGGATTGCACTTTCTGCCTCTTGCCTGATCTCTGGGTCTGGTTCCTCCCCCGCCGTAGGTTTTCCCAAAATCGATCCCTTGTATCTCAGCTTCCCGGTT
>CATMVR010000439.1 GCA_950075905.1 uncultured Persicitalea sp.
GGGCTTGTTCTGGCGCAGTACCCGGCCGGCGCGGTCTACGATGCGGGTCACGTATACGGGCTCACTGATGCGCCCTTCGTTGGCAAAGGCCGTGTAAGCCGCCACCATTTCCAGAAGCGACAGGTTGGCCGTACCCAACGCCAGCGAAGGAACGGGGGGCAGTTCGCTATGGATGCCCATAGACCGGGCCAGTCGAACGGTAAACGGTACGCCCACTTTCAGAATCAACTGGGCGGAGACGGTGTTTACCGAATTGGAGAGAGCACCCTCCATCGAGTACTTGCCGCCGTACTGATTGTCGGCGTTACGGGGGGCCCAGTTCTCATACTGCTCATAGGTAGTGAGCTGGTTTTCCAGGTAGTCGCAGGGGCGCACGCCTTTTTCGAGAGCGGCGGCGTATACAATGGGCTTGAAGGTAGAGCCCACCTGCCGGCGGGAAAGTACGTGATCGTACTTGAACACCGTATGATTGATGCCCCCTACCCAGGCCCGCACAAAACCAGTTTCGGGTTCCATGGACACAAGCCCGGTGTTGAGAAATTTATGGTAGTAGGCCAGCGAGTCCATGGGGCTCATGGTGCGGCGTACCGGTCCATTCCAGCTGAACAGCGTCATGGGAACGGGCCGACCGAAGGCTTCCCGTATTTCATCTTCCGAATAGCCCTGCTCTTTCATAATCTTATAACGTACCGAGTACTGTTGGGCGTTATCGAGTACCGAGGCGTCCTTCCCCCAGGGGGTACGGCCCTTCCAGTGCGCATCAAACTGCTTCTGCAAGGCGGCCATGCGGGTGCTAACAGCCCGTTCGGCGAGTCGCTGCACGCTGGCATCAATGGTAGTATAGATTTTCAGGCCGTCGGTGTAGAGATTGTAGGGATCGCCGTTAGGCTTTTTTTGCGTAGCGCACCATTCAGCCAGTTCTACGCGTAACTGCGCACGAAAATAGGGTGCCAGATTTTCCTGCTTCTCCCTCTGCTCCTGTTTCAGAACCAGAGCTAGTTTTCGGAGCGAATCGGCTTCCTGAGGCGTCAGGTAGCCATACCTGGCCATCTGGCTCAACACCACGTTGCGGCGTTTTTTAGAGCGCTCGGGGTGCAGCCGGGGGTTGTAAGAGGTAGTGGCTTTGAGCATACCCACCAGCACGGCCGCCTGCTCGGGTTTCAGCTTTCTGGCGGGGACGTTGAAAAAATACTTCGATGCCCTTTCCACGCCAAAGATCGTCCCCCCAAAAGAAACGGTATTAAGGTACAGCTCCAGAATTTCGGATTTTGAATACACATCTTCCAGCCGCCGGGCAATGATCATTTCCCGTACTTTGTTGACCGGCATTTCCAGCAAACGCCGGTCCTTGCGCGGATATAGGTTTTTGACCAACTGCTGCGTGAGGGTACTGCCGCCGCCCGAGCTCTCATCCTGCAAGAGCAGGGTTTTGACCAGCACCCGGCCCAAACTCCGGTAGTCTACCCCTTCGTGCTGGTAAAAACGCACGTCTTCAGTAGCCACCAGGGCTTTGATCATCGACGTATCAATGTCTTTGTAGTTGATGTTGGTACGGTCGTAGATGAAGTAACGCCCCAGCAATACGCTATCGGCCGAGTAGACCTCCGAAGCCGTGTCGTTACGCTTGTTTTTGAGTTCCTTCCGGGAGGGCATATCGCCGAAAATTCCGATCAGGATCAGGAAATAAAACAGCACGCCCATTGACGCCACGAGCACAAAGCCCGCCGTCAGTAAGGACAAAATGAGCCGGAAAGTACCCGCCCGACCCTGCTTTTTCCATTTCAACAGGAAGATAAAATGATTAAAACGGCTTCGTGCGCCGTCCCAGAAGTTATGTACGGATTTTTTCAAAAGATATTATGAGTTGTTCACCCCTCCGGGGGCTTAAAAATATGTGCCCGAAATATGCCCTGGGCTCTATTCTTCGCCCAGCCAGGTAAGTTTTTCTTTGGGAATATCCTGTCCGATGGCCGTTGTAACGCGGGCCACCATACTGTCAACGGATTCGTCGGGGAGAAAGTGCATGGGGGGCTTGAACTGCACTGTGATGGTCGTGTTTCTTTTTTTGAAGCGCAGTCCTTTTTTATCAAAGGCACGCCGAAAGCCGTTGATGACCACCGGAACGACAATGGGCTGATGCTCTTTGATGAGGTAGGCCGTACCCTTGCGCACCGGTGCGTAGGGTTTGGTGGTACCTTGTGGGAAGCTCACCACCCAGCCGTGGTCAAGGCCCATACCGATTTTGTCCTGCGCCGATGCATCGAGATTTCGCTTCACATTCTCGCCCTGCGCCCGCCACGACCGCTCCACCAAGATCGCCCCCCCGATGCTGAATAGCCGGGGCAGAATACCCCCCTCCTTCATGGTCTCGGCGGCAGCCACGTAGTAGCTGCGCGCCCGCGGCGAAAACAGGTAGAAGGGCGGAGAAATCGTATCCTTATAGCCCCACTTGACCGCACAGAAAATGTGGTAGAAGGCAATGACATCGGCAAAGTAGGTCTGATGGTTGGACAGAAACAGCACGCCGTTGTCGGGCAGGTTGTGCAAGTGCTCGGTACCTGTGATCCGGATATTATTCACCGCCGTGAAGCGGTAGTAGGTAGACCACCCGGCAATCATAATCATCAAACGCTTGACGATCATCAGGTTACCAAAAGGATCTTTCTCAAACAAACCCAGAAAGTCTAGTTTGGCCAGCCATGTTGGTAAAACGCTATATGTGGTTTTGGGTGCTACCATAAAAAATGGGGCAAAATATCCCCAATCTGTTTTTTAGACTATTTGGTGCAATACTACCATTTTTTCATTTAAAAGTCCCAATCCTGCAACTTTCTCCTTATTTGTTAACGATTGTTAAGGACCGATTTCGTCCTTAAACCCAGACTTACCTCCGCCCTCTAATCCATGATTGCGCAGCTGTACATCCAACTAACTCATCACTACATTAAAATCATACTACCATGAAAACGAACCGCTGGTTTTTCCTTTCGCTCATTTTTGTTTTTATTTCTGCCAGCTTTGCCTCCGCCCAGTGGTCGGGTGGTGTGCGCGGCGGCGCTTACGGTGGCACCATTACCCGACCCGATCTGATTACCGGCATTACTCCCGACTTTCACTGGTCGCCCGGAGTGAGCGTAGCGCTATTTGCCGAGGGGCAACTGTCCGACAATGTGGCCTTTCGTCCTGAGCTTGTCTACCAGCAGAAAGGCTTCATGATGCGGGAGGGCACCAATCTCAACCTGGGCAACTTCCCGGTCCGTTTGGGGGTAAAATCGTCCTACCGGGTTAGCTACCTGGAAACGCCCCTCCTTCTGAAACTATCTGCGGGCAATGAGCTTGCCAAAGTATACGCTATCGCGGGGCCTTCGGTAGGCTACGCTCTCGATGCCCAGCTCGTAACCCGGCCGCAGGCTATCCTGGACTTCCGTCCTATTCGTACCAATGTGCCCCTCGAAACGCTGGGCTACAACCGATTTGAGTTTAGCGCCATTGCCGGTGCGGGCATCAGTATCAAGGCTGGGGCCGGTGAATTGATGGCCGAAGCCCGCTACCAGCACGGCGTAACACGCCTGATTGACGCACCGGTGGTGCGGGCCAATGTGCGCAACCAGGGGGTGAGTGTATCGCTGGGCTACAAGATTCCCTTCTGAGTAGTACCTTCCTGAAAAAAGGGTCGTTCGTGGCGAACGGCCCTTTTTTTGTTATTTTTGACTTCACTTTCCCTCAAACACTAAACCGCAATGCGATTTTTCATTAGCCTGTGCTTTCTGACGCTGACGGCACTTCCGGCATTTTCTCAAAAAAATAAACCGGCAGCCGCTGCTGCCCCCTACTTCCCGGACCGGCACCGCTGGGAGCACAAGGCCCCCGCCGAGGTAGGTATGGACGCTGGTAAAATTCAGGAGCTGATTGCCTTTGCCCGCCAGAATGAGGCCAAAGCTCCCCGTAACATGGAGGTAGCACAGGCGCAGAGCTTTGGGAAGGAGCCCTTCGGCGATGGCACCGGCCCCTTCGAAAGTCGGGGCGAGCCCAGCGGCCTGATCGGCAGACGGGGGTCCCTTGTGGCGGAATGGGGCGAGCCAAACCGACCCGATATGACCCACAGCGTCACGAAAAGTTTTCTGTCGAGCGTGGTAGGACTGGCCGTGGATAAGGGGCTTATAGCGAGCGTAACCGACACCGTAGCCAGGTACGTGCCTCCCATTGAGCTCTATACTCCTGGCCCCGCCCATCGCCCCGCCGAGCTTTTTGGCACCCCTGAACTGCTGCGGCCTTTCGATACGCCTCACAACCGTACCCTCACCTGGGACGTGATGCTGCGGCAAACCAGCGACTGGGAAGGTACCCTCTGGGGAAAACCCGACTGGGCCGACCGCCCCGCGGCCAACGCCAGCGAGTGGCAGACCCGCGCCCGCCACGCACCCGGCAGCGTGTACGAGTACAACGATGTGCGTGTAAACGCCCTGGCCCTGGCGGCTACCAGTGTATGGCGGCGGTCCCTGCCGCAGGTACTACGAGAGTACATTATGGACCCGATCGGTGCTTCCTCTACCTGGCGGTGGACGGGCTACCGTAACTCGTGGATTGTGTTGGACGGCCAGCCGGTGCAGGCCGTAAGCGGGGGCGGGCACTGGGGCGGCGGGATGTTTATCAATGCCTACGACATCGCTCCCGATGGCACCGCGAGCAGCGGCAGGCTGTTCGCCAACATGCATTCGGCAGAAGATGGCGTCCCGGATGGAATGAAGGTCGATATGGAAGGCAGGGTTTACTGCACAGGCCCCGAGGGAGTCTGGGTTTTCGATTCCCAGGGTAACCATCTCGGGATTATCAGGCTGACTGAGATACCGGCCAACTGCGCCTGGGGCGGACCGGATAACCGGACGATGTTTTATGCGAACCAGCGGCCTTCGTAATGGCCTCGCCTCCCATACCGGCGGGTTCGGATACAGTGATCCTCTTCATCGCTCAAACCTCCGTCTCGGCGCTCACG
>CATMVR010000440.1 GCA_950075905.1 uncultured Persicitalea sp.
TGTCAAGTCGTTTTTTCATCTTAACGTTCTACGGCCGTTTTTTATCAATACCAAAGAAACTTTAAACAGCTTCATTTTCTTAGTCATCATTATCCAGTCTCTTCACGCTCAGCCTGGGATAGACTCCCACGGAGCGATCGTACGATCAGATACCTCTGCCAAAACCATCTACCTCTGCTTTACAGGCCACGATTACAACGAAGGCTTCGGCCACGTGCGGCAAGTATTGGAAAAACAGGAAGTAAAAGCGTCGTTCTTTCTGACGGGTGATTTTGTCCGGAATAACCGGGCACTGGTCAAGTCCCTGGCAAAGGAAGGGCATTACGTAGGCGCCCATTCTGACAAGCACCTGCTGTACTGCGACTGGTCCAGGAGAGACAGTCTGCTGCACCCGCCTGACACCATCAAAGCCGATATCGCCCGTAATCTGCAAGAGCTACACGTGATGGGTATTCGTCCTGACTACTTCATGCCCCCTTACGAATGGTACAACCAGAAGGTAGTGGAAATAGCCCATGAACTGAACCAGCAAACGGTCAATTTCTCGCCCGGCACCCGCTCCAACGCCGATTATACTACTCCCGATCTACCCAACTACCTGTCAAGCCAGGCTATTCTGGAAAGTATCTACACCTACGAGAAACAACATGGGATGAACGGCTTTCACCTGCTCATCCATCCCGGCACGAGCCCGGCGCGAAGCGATAAGTTGTACCTGCATTTGGAGGAGATCATTGGCTATTTGAAGGGGAAGGGGTATAGGTTTGGGAGGTTTTGAGGGGTGCTTTGTTTAAGTCGAAGACTTTTATTATTGCTTCCCACCAGATGCAATCTGGCGGGAGCGGCGAGCTCATTTTTTCTCTTCAATCTTTGGCAGCTTTTTCTTATAGGCTTCTACATCCCAAGTCAAACCCCAATTTGCAAGATAATTTTGTAGCGGTTCTAGTCCAACCTCCGCGCGCCTTTTATCTACGTTATCAGGATCTTCGAGCGGCATAACGTAGTACTCTCCATTATTGTTCTGCCCGATTTGACTACCGTACGTCTGTCTCTTGCCTTGTTGAAGAGCTACTCTGTCTTCCAGCAAGGCTAGTGAACCAGAGTCAGCGTTCCCATCCTTCACGGCTTCCCGCATCATCGGGAGGTACTGTTCCTGAGTTTTTAAGTCAGAATGTTGAATTACAAGGAAGAGTGTTTGATTGCCCTGTTCTCCGATTATGCTATCGCCTAGCCAACCTCGCTCATCTAGTATTTTCTTGATTTTTATGAGATTGATTGAATCGGCCGTCATGATTTTCTTCCAATGCTCCCTCATTTCTTCGGAGTCATAACCGGACTTTTTCTGAATATCCTCAATTTGCCTCCGAAGGCCTTGGTCTTCCTGATAAATTGTGTCAAGCATGGCGACCAAAGGTTTGTCATAGTTGGCCTCTTCCTTTTCCTGATTTATTTTGACGAGTGCGGTGACTTCCGGCCAACGGCGGTCGTTGTGGAGCGTCAATAGGTCAGAGTCCCTACTCATATGGCGATAATTAGTATAGTAACCGCTACGGGCAATCCTGAATAATTGGACGAAAGCAGAATCAGCTTCATTTGCTCTTGCCCACGAGCAAGCCGCGTTGTAGCGGTCGGTAATTAGCCCAACGTCACCTGCCGAAGCGAAGGCCTTCGAATACGTCTGAGCCGATTCGAGGTATGCTTTGTTTTGGTAATGTTTCCAGGCAGTAGCCACCAGTTCGTCATATCGATCTCCAAGTTGGGCAAAGGACATGCTCGTAATAGAGAGTATGGCGAAGACTAGAAAAATTCTCTTTTTCATCTCTTTATGAAGTAGTTATTGAATGAATAATGTCTTTACTAACCGCTGGGACTGTCGCCCGCAGGCATTGGGTCACCTAGCGTTTGGAGCCGGGACGCGTAGTCGCGACGAAGGTTAGTGCTACCAACCCGCCACCTCACAAAAGCACCCACCCAACTCGCCTTTCAAGTTCTTACAAATGCTTTCAAAAACTCGTAGTCATACTTATCAGCCGCCCGTAGAGCATAAATGTATTTTGTCCTGATCTCATTGGCGTTAGATAAATCCTGACCTCCCCAGGAGAAAGGTGGCAGATTGAATACCTCAGCTAAAATAATATCAGCCATGAGCCGCGCATGACGCCCGTTCCCATTAGGGAATAAGTGAATGTAAACCAGGCGGTGGTGAAAACGGTAGGCGATCTCATCAGGATGGTAGGTTTCAAACTCTATCCATGCATCGGTATCATCCAAAAGTTGTCGTAATTCAATTGGGATTTTGATCCATGATACCCCTATATTTTTTTCCGTGCGTCTGAATTGTCCCGCCCACTTCCATACTTTGGAAAACATTTTCTGGTGTAATTGGCAAACAAATGCCTCGGTTAGCACATTAGATTTGCGTCTTTTGCCTATCCAAAGTAGGGCATCCTGAATATTTTCGTGCTCCCAACGGTCGAGCTCGCCTCGTGCGGAAATGTGCTTTAACTTCAAACCATCTACTTCTTCCATGGTAAGGGGCGTAGCTCCCAAAGGATAGGTCCATTCTTTCATTCGTCCCAGAAATCCTTTGGATCATCAATCAATATTTTCTGAACCAGATCATCGAAAGCCTTTGCTTTCTCTTCGGTACTCAATTCCTGGTCTTCGAGGCGCATGGTGTGATTAACAATGCTCAGTTGCTTTCTGGCCACTTTTCTGGCTTGCTGCTGAACCATAGCTTCCAGACTATCAGCGGGAATGAAGGCATAGACAAATTTCATTCCCAGGCCATCCGCAATTTTTTTCATGGACGATAGTTTCAGATCTCCCGCGGCCTCGTTGTTTTCGAGTCTAGATATACGGGATTGGTCAATACCTACCCGTTTGGCCAATTGGGTAGTGGACATGCCCAAAGCTTCACGAACAAGCTTTATCCAGCCTTGTTCTGAGTAGAGAAGGGGAATCAGGCGATTAGTAAGTCGTTTATCCAACTGCTCACGGATCAGTTTTTTGTCCCAATAGGTCATTTATGCTATTTATAACATTGAACGGCGATTTATTTATGCTAAAAATAGCATAATAATCTTGTTTTTTAATGCTATATATAGCATAATTCCTTAAATATTGTCTTCACACCCTAATAAATCCCGCTAAATCAGGCGGGGTCGCCAAATTTCTAAGTATTCGTACCTTCCCCCCACAAAAAAGGGCCAGCCCCCCGGCCAGCCCTTTCTGCATCAAACTCTACCGCATCCCCGGCAAACTACCCGGCTGCTTCGCCTTCCATTCAGAAGCATCCAGGGCTTTCACCCGCGGGTAAATCTCGTTGAGCGAGTCGCCTTCGTAGAGGCGGCCGTTCCTCATCACGTAGCGGATGCTGTTGGAGTTGCGGATGTTTTCGAGCGGATTTTTGTCCAGGATCAGTAGGTCGGCTAGCTTGCCGCCTTCGAGGGAGCCGAGGTCCTTGTCCAGCCCGAGCGAGGTAGCGCCGATGATCGTGGCTACGCGTAAGGCGTCGTGGTTCTTCATCCCACCCGACTGCATAGACCACAGCTCCCAGTGGTAGCCCAGGCCTTGTAGCTGTCCGTGGCTACCGATGCCCGAGAGGCCGCCCGCTTCCACGAGTTTCTTCATGGATTCGGCGTGTTTGGTAAAAACGTGCTCCTCGTCCATAAACCAGGCCCCGCGGCGGCGCGATTTATCGGCTAGTTCCTCGTAGGGCGTAAACCGCTGCAACTTGGCATCCTTGTAGGGCTTCTCGGTAGCGTAGTAGTACTCCTCGGCCCAGGGACCGCCGTAGGATACCAGCAGCGTGGGCGTTACGGCCATTTTGGCGTCGGCGATGGTCTTCACCACGTCGTTGTAAAGCGGGTAGATCGGGATGGCGTGCTCGTGGCCGGGGTACCCGTCGAGTAGCTGCGTCATGTTGAGTTTAAAATCCAGCCCGCCCTCGGTGGTAGGCATCAGGTTTTGCTCTTTGGCGGCCATGATGATCCACTGCCGGTGCTGCCGGTTGCCCACGAGGTACATCTTGATGGTCTTGGTATTGTAGTACTTGCTGTACTGCCGCAGTACCTTGCGGGTATGGTCGAGGTCTTTGAGATTGTACATCCAGAAACCCACGCCGGGGCCGGTAGAGTACACCCGCGGACCCACGATTTGGCCGGATTCCACCAGGTCGCTGTAGGTGAGCACGTCGGTAGTGGCCGTCTGCGGGTCGCGGGTAGTGGTGACGCCGTAGGCCAAGTTGGCGGCGTAGATCCACACCTGATTTTTGTGCAGACCCCAGGCCGGCCACATGTGCGCGTGGGTATCCACAAAGCCCGGCACGATGGTCTTGCCCGCTACGTCGATTACTTTGGCGTTGGCCGGTACAGACAGGCTACCGCTCGCGCCCACGCTTTTGATGCGGTTGTTCTCGATCAGAATATCCCCGTTTTCAATCACCTCGTCGCCCTTCATCGTGATGATCCGCGCGCCTTTGAGCAGGGCTACGCCCGTGGGCTGATCCTTGGCAAATTTTACATTCACCTCGTACTCAGCGGCTACGTAGTGCGGGTCTTTGTCGGCTTCCTTCACCTTTTCGGCTTTGGTGGCGGTGTCTTTGGGAGCCTTGGCTTTTTCGCGCAGAGCCAGTTTCAGGCTGTCGTCGTAGGCCTCGGCTTTGTCGAGATCATACACAAAGTAGTTGCGCCCCAGCGAATACACCACCTGCCGGCCGTTACCCGTCCAGGCCGGAAACTCGCCGCCCAACTCCGAGATTTTACGGGCCGGGAAAGCCGAGCTTTTGGGATCAGATACAGAGATCGTAGGCGTTTTGCCCGCTTTGGGTACGCTCACCACGTATACCTCGTTGGTGATCTTGGCCAGAGCGCGGTTGCCCTCGGGGGCCATCAGCATTACGGATGGCTTACTGGGCTTGGTGGTTTCGGCGGCGTCGGAGTCTTCGGCCAGCATGCAGTGGGTACCTTCCTCAAAGTTGGAGCC
>CATMVR010000441.1 GCA_950075905.1 uncultured Persicitalea sp.
TTTTTTAACATCTCCCGTGAGCATCCCTACCAGCTTGATAGACTCCTGCAACTGGTTGTCTTCAATGAAAGCCTCCACCGTAGCCTGGTAGCCATCGTCGGGCCCCGCGAGTACCAATACTGCGTCCTGTCTGCTATTTACATAGTCGGCAAAGGCGGGAAGCAGTAAATCCAGCCCTTTTTTGATATTCAATCTCCCCATAAACAAAATCAGTTTTTTATCCACGGGAATGCCAAAGTGTTCCCTAAATATACCTTTGGCCGGAAGGCTGGCAAACTCCTCCATTCGAATACCGTTGGGAATTGTTACCAGATTTTTGGGTTGGTAACCCAGGTACCGGGAAACGTCACCTTGCTCATCGGCATTGTTGATGTGTATCAGATCCGCTTTTTTTAGTATCCTTTTCTGGTAGAGCGCCGTCACCAGGTCTTTTTTCCATCTGTGGTGCCCAATGGCCCACTGATCCAGCAGGCCGTGGATGGTGATTACTTTCGGTACCCGGTGTTTGAACAGAAAGGGGGCCAGACTCCCAAAATGCCAGATCCCGTGGATATGCACGATATCGAATTCGTGTAAATGCGCTTTCAGGTAAGCATACATTTCGATCGAAAATTCGCGGTAGAAGTTGCTGATTGGGACAGTCCGGCGACAAGAAACTATTTGCGCCCCCAGGGGTACATCATATACTTTTTCTCCGGGCGTCATAGGGTTCAGGATCGTCACCTCATGGCCCAGTTTCAGGGCTTCGGTGGTGTGGTCATAAATGATTCGGGCGGGCCCACCGATGGCCCAGGTATACGCGCATATATTTAAGATTCGCATGAAATGAGATATTACTGCCTGAGGGCGTGATAGGCCAGAACAATTTCTCTGGCTACAGACTCAGGCGAGAAAGGTTGAATTAGCTTAATGGATTTGCTACCGTGCCTGGGCACAGCGGCTGGGGTGGTGGTGTAGTACCGCATGGAATCAACAAGCGAATTTACATCCAGGGGGTCTATGAGAAAGCCGTTGCTTCCCTTTTTAACCAGATCAAAAGCACAGCCACATTTTTCGGACACGATCACGGGCATCCCGCACAGCATGGCCTCATTGACAACCAGGCCCCAGGGTTCTGAGATACTTGGCAGTACCAACACCGACGCTTTGGCCAGCCAGGCGGGTACTTCTTGCCAGGAAACCCCGCCCGTAAATGTGACGCCGCTCAGGGCATGCGCTGCCACGTATTGTTCTAGCTCCTGGCGCTGTGGGCCTTCACCTACTAAAATCAGCCCCCAATCTTCGGCCTCTTTTTGCTGAATCAGGGTAGCGTATGCCTGCAACAATCGCAAAAGGTTTTTTTCTTCGGCCAGCCTACCTACGTATATAAAACTGGTTTTATTTGCCGGATTGGCCAGTTTTTCTTGCCTGTAAATTTCAAGAATACGGTCATTGTCTACTACGGCGGCTTTCCGCACCACTATTTTCTTTTCGTCCACCCCAAGAGATTTCAGGTAGTTGACAGAGGTGGTACCAAAGCCGATGAAGGCATCGGCTTGCCGCAAAAATAATTTCTTTAAAGTTTCCTTAAAACCGGTTCTGGGCTTGTCCACCTCGGAAGATTCGGAGGAAATGACAGTTTTTACACCCAGGAATCGGGCATAAAGCAGCAACGCCACCTGGGCGTAGTCAAAATAGCCGGTGATATTTAGCACGTCGGGCCGGTAGGAACGAAAAAGTCGAAACAATGCCCGTGTTCTTTCGCCCAGCGTAACCGCATCCAGGCTCTTCCGAAAGAGCAGTTGATAGGGGTAGGAGTAGGGGATCTGCTGCTGGTCGCTGGTCATTGCTTCCCGGCTTTTCTCATAAAGCGCGATCTGGGCTACAAGAAATTCAGATCCAGGGTAGTTTGAATAAATTTCATTTTGGATCTCTTCAAAAAGAACAGACTTGTAATGCGCCCACAGCTGATTATGTACTACCAAAATACGCATCAGTTGCCAGATTTGAGGTAGTCAAGAAAAATAGGGTAAAGCTTATTGGCCAGAAATATCTGCCCCTGGGTGTTGTAGTGTACCACGTCGTTCTCGCGGTAGTAATTGACCGTCGTGCCCCAATCCAGTTCCCGAATCAGCCGGATGCTATCGCGCTCGGCAAATTGTATGATCTCCCGGCCCTCGCCGTTGTAGTTACCAAACTCTATTTCTGAGATCTCGGGATGCAACACGATGAAGAACGGAATGCCTGCCTGTCGGGCTATGGCAGCCAATTGGGCAAAGCCGGGGTTGAACTCCACCCCACTTTTGTGGATTGCCCCCACCTGGCCGGGAGCTGTACGGGGGGCAAAGTAAATAGATCCATCCGTATACCCTTTTATGTAGCGGGGGTAGATATACCGCTCCCAAAGCTCTACAAGGGCCCAGTCGTACTGTTCGGTGGGGAGGTTGGGGTCGATGCCTACAATGTTTTCATGAATCATATTGTCATAGGCATCGTGGCTGCTGGCTACGAGACAAATCAGATCGGCATTAAAAAGTCCAAACTTGGTCAGGTAGGCCGCAACATTGTCGGGCCCCCACGAGCCAGCGGCGATATTCAGTACCCGCACGGGAGCTTCCAGGGTACGGGTAAGCCTTTTTTCCAGCATAGTAGACGCCAGGCTATCGTTGTCGGTGAGGCTTCCGCCCAGTACCACCGAATCGCCAACCAATAAAATAACGGTTGTATCCGTAGAGCGAACAGGCTCGCTCCGCATGGAGTATTCGTTTGTCCTGATCCTGTTCCCAAAGCGCGTAACATCCTGATTGGGAGCATAGATATATTCAAAATCCGGATCAGCTACGTACAGAGGGGCACTCAAAAAGCCGTATTGGTAACGCAGGTAAATTTCGCCCGCAATCAGTGCCAGAGCCAGAAAAAAAAATATCCGGAATAGGAGTTTCAGCATGAAGCTTTTCTAAATTTGTGAAATTGTATGCCACAAATTTAGAATTACTTTCTCGTAAGACCTCACATCTAGTGCATAGACTTGTATGATCAAATCCAAAAGCTTACCACTTATTGCCTATTCAGTTCTGACAATTATTTGGTTATACACATTTTATGTAAGCGTTCTTGCTCCCCCTTTTTTTGGATATTTTACCGTTGACGAAAATTTTGTGGCTGACTCCGGCGTATTTCTCTGGTACGGCAATACGCCACGCTGTCTTGATTGGCCCGCTACACCCAGTGTGCTTATCTTCTTTGTGATGTTTGGCGTTATGATTGTATATCAAACCCTATCCGGATTGGGCGAAGTAAATCAGGTGCTGGATTTGTTTGAAGGAATTGATCGTGTTGCCTATGGGTATATCAGCTCTCGTCAGG
Organism: uncultured Persicitalea sp.; assembly: GCA_950075905.1. Taxonomy (GTDB): domain Bacteria; phylum Bacteroidota; class Bacteroidia; order Cytophagales; family Spirosomataceae; genus CATMVR01. Next base: position 3,346 of record CATMVR010000441.1, read on the forward strand.
AGTTACTTCTGGCCGGTAGAACAATTCAACTCATTATCGTTGGAGTTGTTATGTGGCTTTTTATCCGATTCCTGTTTCAAAAACAGCATTCTTTATTGAATGACACCTCCCGCATGGTTCTCACTGTATTGATCCTGACATCCTATATACTCTGGTTCAATGCTCCTGTTTTACGACCAGAAGCCATTTCAGGAAGCATTTTCATGTATTTGTTAGCACGCCTTTTATTTTCAGACACATTACGTGTTCGCGATAGCTATTTTCTTGCGGTACTTTTTGGAATTATTCTGGCCGAAAGACTACTTTTTGTTTTTATAGCTCCTTTGGTTCTTGCTGGTATTTATTTCAAAACGGAGACCCATCAGATTCGATACACTTTCCGGTTTTTGATATTGACAGTGATCGTTTTTATACTTTTATGTCCCTTTTTGATCACTGATCCTCTGGTGATTCTAAAGTCATTTTTTGGGGGGATTATGGCCAAAATGCAGGATAAACCCATGGCTACTTTTTTCAATATGGAATTTATCGGATCATATTTCCAAAATCCGATTAACATTCTCATCTCCTTTGTTACCCTGGCAGGTGCGTGGGTATTGATCAAAGAGAAAAGATACTTTCACTACATACTGGTTGGAAATTGGATTCTGTTTCTCTTTCTGGTATTGCGATCAGCCAAAATCTACGATACTCATGTGTTACCGGCTGGTATAATAACCCTTTTTACCGCCGGTTTAGGGATTGCTTACCTTGCCAACCTTTCGGGCAACAAACGCTTCCTGCTAGCGGGAGCGATCCTGATTCCCATTGCCTCCATGAATCTGTATGAGTACTTCCGTTTTCAGGAACGCAGTCATACAGATTCCAACATGGTTAAAGCATATTACTGGATCAATACGCTCCCAGAAGATTCCCGGCTGCTGGTCCACCCGGAGTTGGAATTTTATTTGCCCAAGAGCAGAAAAACCCTTGCCTGGGATCTTGAACAAAATCAAGATTCTGTGAAAATGGTAAGAAAGCTTAATTACCTCATGGGTAACAAGGGAGATAAGGCTATAGACGAAGCATCATTGCCCTATATAGCCCGCTCTTTTGCTTTCGAAGATGAGCGGTTATACGAAATTCAATTTCAGCTTTTGAATAAATATAATTCAAAATCCACTCAGAAAAAGTTTACCTATCATGTTTATCTCGACAATACCGAACTGGCCAGTACCAGCGTAAAAACCGATGAAGCCATCAGAGATTTCAGGGAAGGCAAATATGATTACATGATCACAGATATGCGACTGGAAGGTTTGGAGCCAGTGAAAGTTTTTGCCAATGGCGTACACGCTGATACATTCATTTACAGAACAGATCAAAACAATAGCCGCTAGGCTCAGGAAGCCTGGGTGGCCAGTACTTCTTTTTCGGGCTCTTTTTTATTGTCAAGGTATTTTATTCCCAAAAACCGGATCATGACCGCATAGGGAAACCAGAAAGAGACATCATAGGGCCGGCCATTAGAAATAAGCAGGACTATGAAATACACAAAAAAGTAAGCCAGGAAGAGTGTCAAAGGATTTGTAGGGTTACGGAGTTCCTTAATTGTGTATATGAATAAATAAAGATTGAACCCTCCAAAGAATATAAATCC
>CATMVR010000442.1 GCA_950075905.1 uncultured Persicitalea sp.
CCCCCCCCAGTTTCCCCCTCTCTCTGTTCTTCCACGAGGGGGCTTTTCTGCCCCTTTTCCAGGGGTCCGGGTCCCGTCTCTGCCCGACCCCTCTCTCCGTGAATGTTCTCTCCGTGTTCAACACACATATCCGCATTCACATTTTCTTTTTCAAAGATCTCTCTGTGAGTATAATTAGGCGGAAAATTTTTACCGACTCCGCTATTTAAAGCGCCTGGGCGCATTTTTTGAAAATCCTCGCCTTCCCCGCCATACAGCACTTCCCCACTTATCCACAGCTCAAAATCCTTCTGTCGGCCATGAAACTTCGTGCGCACAATGCCCAGCCGGCGCAGCTTGCCGATGTGGTTACGCACCGTGCGGTCCGAGCAGCCGCATATTCCGGCCAGGCGAACGCAGTTGGTCAGCAGGCTCGGCGGGTCCTGGGTGGTGTACATGCCCGCCGGCATGTTGGCGGCCACGTGGTTGTAGTGGTGGATGTACTGCGACAGCAGTACGTAGAAGGTCTCCTTCACCGCCTGCTTGATGGTGCCCACCTTCCTGACCACGTCAATGCAGATGGGCTCGCCGCCGGCTACGCGCCTGGTGCGCTGATCTACCCGCTCCGGGCAATTGGCATTGTGCGTACTCAGCGTGAGTTCGAAACGCGTGTAAGCTTTCTTGGCCTGAATTCTGGCTAACATTCCTGACGGTTTATGTATACGTTAAAACAAACTTCCCCCTTTCCCCCAGGCCAGCGTTACCCGGCCTGGGGGTCATGAAGGTTCGCGGCGAACCGCAGTAGGTCTCAGCCCTACCCTGTGGCATGGAGGAGCGCGACTCCCCAGCGGGCGTTACCCGGCATACCCCGCAGCCTGAAAGTCAATGCTGCCAACTGCATTAATAAACCCTCCTTAAAAATCACCGCTCAGATCCACGTCCAGTATCCTCCTTAGAAATGTCGCTCGCTGCTCGATGATGAACGCCATCGAGTAGCCCGTTTCCCGCCTTACGTTCCAGAAGCCTACCGTCTGGGCCTTTTTGTACCGCTCGTCCCAGAAGTCGTAGGCCCGATAGGGCTCTTCCAGTTTGGCGCACAAACCAGCCGCCCAAGCTCTGCTTTGGGCTATTGTTTCGCTTGTATACTTCATGGTAGTTGTCGTTTTGGGGCATGGTCGTGGGTGCTTAGGTAGTTAACTACTGCCGTTTCGGCGGCTTCCAGGCTTTTGAAGCCTCTGATCAGGCTGGGCGCGGGTAGGTGAATCCGGGCATCGTAGCGGTTGCCATTGCGGCATACCGTGGCCAGCAGGGTAGCTTCACTACTTGGCATACCGTCCGAGTGAGTATAGGTGGTTTGCTCCACATATACATGTGTGTGGCTATACTGGCTCGTAAACCAGAAACGATTGCTAGGCATGGCTACCTCCTTTCGGTCTATGCCAGTGAACATGATGCTCCATACATTCAAAAGCCGCCTCAATAATCACCCTTGCCGTATCTATGTTGATGAATAGCTCTCCGTTCTCATCTTCCGGAGCCAGAGCATCCAGTTCGGGGAAAGTCGCACGTGCTCCACGTAGCATCAACAGCATTTGGTTGTGTCTGTACATCAGATCTGGCCAGTCAATGGGTACTTCCTCCTTCGAGGCATTTCCGTTCACTTCCACGACTCACCTCCTTTCTGCTTGCAGTGCGCCATGTGGCCATTCCGCGCCTGGTGAGTAGGGAAGGTTTCTCCACAGTCGCGGCACCTAAATTCATCCACAATGCCTTTGACTAATGAATGACTGTGACGTTCCAGTATCTTCTTTTCCAGAAATACATAGGGAGCCACACTGATGGCCGCACAATCGGTCATGATTTTATTCAGGCAATCTCGTTGCGTAAGATCGTCGTCCGGATGAGCTCTTACCATACGCTCAAAATTTACTTCGAGGCGGCCTTTTCGTTGTTGAACATTACTCATGCTACCAGTCTTTTAAGGGTTCGTACGAGGCTTGGCCGATACCGGGGCATGGGCGTAGCCGTATAGTTTGCGTCTTCGCGGCGAAAGCCCCCAGTGGCCCCCAGGGCAATCAGGGCGGTCTGCCATTTTTCGGAAGGGATGTACCCCACCAGGGCACCGTCCATCCGGACAGCGCTACGGTTCTCAATCGTGATCATTTGCTTAGGCGATTTATATGAAAAAATGAACTGCTTAGGTCAGTTACGAGGGCGGCTCCTGGGGCGGCTCCTGCCGTTTAAGGCCGGCATTGATCCTGCCGCCCAGCCATACCATGCCAAGGAACGCTGCTAAATAAAGGGCGATGTAAATCATGGAATAGGACAGGTTTAGGGGGGTGATTGTAGGGGCCGGCCCCATTGCCGGCCCCAGGTCTGCGCTCGTGTGTATAGGTATTGAGGGTACTACGAATCTTCAAACAGCGTCGGTACCGAGTGATTGGGAAGCTTAAAAAGCGCTTCCGCCCTCGGGATATTTTTGCAAATGATGGTCTTCAGGATGGTAGGCATTTCAACCATTTTCGTATCCGGCTTCACCGTCCAGTTATAAAACCGCTGGTGGCTTACACCAGCCGCAGCCAAATCCTCCTGGATTTTCGCCCTTACGGATCTCTTCTGACCCTGATATAGAGTACCGAGCTTGTTTTTGGGTTTTGTGTCTTTCCTCATTGCCTGAAATATTTGACCTTTCATACAATTGCTTTGATATTTAGTCAATTCCTTTGTAGACTTGTGCAATTGACCTTGCAAGTATAATAAATACTTCTAGTACTATCAAAGTATTTATAGCTAATAATTATTCTATTAAATGTTAAGTTATTGTAATTCAATTACTTATTGTTATAAATTATTCTATATCAATTTTAAACTGCAATTGCATGGAAGGAATTAATGAAAGAATTAAGGCATTGATTGATGAATTAAAAGTTTCTAATTATGCCTTTGCCAAGAAAATAAATAAGAGTTCTACAGCTATCAATATGATAGTAAAGGGTGACACAAAACCTGGTTATGAAATATTAGAAGCGATTGTAGAGAAGTTCAACGTCAATCCTACTTGGCTGCTGACGGGTTCTGAGACAATGTTCGGCTCAGATCATAAACCCACAGAGTTGCCTGTTGACAAGGATTATTTGTCTGACCATTTAGAAAAGCTAGAAGAATACTTTGAGAGTTTGATGGCTCAACAGAAACATTTACTTGTTCAGTTAGACACTAAGGACCAACAGTTGCAAACGAAGGATGAGCAAATAGAGCACCTGCACGAGATGCTAAAGATGGCTTTGGGAAAGTCTGAGGGTGTATCTATCGAGCCGGTTTGTGAAGCAGAATCAAAGGCTAAAAAAGGAGCCCGTACTCCTTTTTTTATGCCATTCAAGCACAAATTCGGGTACACTCCAAGCGCCTTAATGGTTGCTGGCTCATTTTGAGGTAGTTGTGGTCTATACACTGAATCCCTACGAGACCACAAAAAGCCGCTAAATCAACTGATTTGGCGGCTTTTTTATTAGGTGTGTATTCAAAATCTAAGATTTGACACCTAAAAACGGTCTACCGCATTTTTTTGGTAAGAATATTTCCCTCAAACCACCAAAAAGGCATGTCTTCAAACAACTATCAACCGACTCTTGTAACGGTAAGTAGTGAAACTATATCTGATGCAGTCAGATGGGTACGTAACCGCATATTGTATACAACTGATCGTGGACAAATGAACCCACGTGAAATCTCCGAAAGATGGGATGACGGTATCATGGGTGAAATTGCGTCGGTAGCGGTGATGCAGTTCTTAAAGGATAAAGGAAGGCATGTCATTTCTTACGATCAAATTCGCAGAGATGAGTATAAGGAGCCTGATCCTGGCTGGGATGTTTTATGCAGTCGTCATGATTTTGATGAATGGTTGGATACAACGGATAATGTAAAAATCAAGCCAGATAATGCTCACTCTTTTTCTATCAAATCATCAAGGATACCTAAAGCTGACCAAGATGACATACATATTGCTATTCAGAAACGAGATTTCAAGATCTTTAAGAAATCTGACTCTATAGACTCAGATTTAACCTCTGACTTCGAAGTGCAAGTGTATTTCTCACTAAATAGAAGTAAGTATAATGAGAATCTGGTTATCTCTATTGATGAAGCAATGAATGGAGATATAGATCTGATAATTCATAGATTAAAATTGATAGACAGATATGGTTTCTGTTATCTGTCGGGAGCTGCGTCACGTAGTACAATTATAAATTACTCAAACTCACTTCCCGAAAAAAAGAGGTATTGGAAATCAAATCATGCTGGATATGAGAAGCATATGTGGAATGCCCCTCTATCACTTGGGGTATCATTTGCGACTATCACCAAATTATAAATATTAAATTTACTTTAATATATTGTTATTTAATACATTACGACGATTATTAAGCACCTTTCTTTACTTCTCAAGTACCATACTTCCGGGTATTTTTTTAGATCAGAATGACTAAAAAAATAAATACATAAAAAGCTTCAAAAATTATTAAACAGTTATCTCTCCTATCTACACCGGCAATCGGTCTTGAACGATCTATCTGAGCACTCATCTTTACACCGGAGTTAGCAAATCCCCTATCCCCCCTACCTCCAAAAATCCCGATCATCCGGCCGCAGGAAATTACTACCCTTAAAATAGGGCATATAAATTTCCTCGCCGCTAAAATACGCCTGCCCGATGGGCACCACCGTTACGGGCCAGTTGGGGCGGTGGTAGGGCTTGCCGATGTACCGTTGCCAGAGCGGGCGCAGGTACAACTCCATGGCCCGGATTTCGTCGGGGCAAAAGGCCATAGCGAAGCTGATTCCCTGCACGCCGGCGGCGTAGCTTCTGGCAAACTCCCGCGCCATTTGGTTGAGATCGATGCCCGTGCAGTACCCTCCGGCCTTATCCTGGCCCAGATCTTCCGGGTCGTACTCGTTGATGCTCCCCTTGCCCATGCCGAGGTTGATG
>CATMVR010000443.1 GCA_950075905.1 uncultured Persicitalea sp.
GGTACATGTTGTAGGCGCTCACAGATTTGAGCACGGCGGTCCACATCATCAGGTCAAGGGTAGAGCCGGTTGCGCCATTGTCCTGCAAAAGCGTGAAGTACTTTACGTCCAGAAAGCGCGACGACTTGTCGGCCCGCTCGATGTGCCGACCCAACCGGCCAAAATGCCAGGCTTCGTTGCGGGTAATGGTAGAGTCTACCACGCCATGAAACAACTGACAGCGCCGTTTGATCTCCGTAAAAAACTCCTGCATCAGGTCCAGGTTCCGGAAGTTATCGGGCGATTTCTCGCGCATGAATAGGTAGAACTCGTTGATGCTCTCCCACATTTCTTTCGAGATGGTTTCGCGGATGGTGCGGGCATTTTCACGGGCGCCATTGAGGCAGCTGACAATGGAATTAGGATTTCTTTTATCAAACGTCATAAAATAGATGACGTCCTCGCGGGTAGGCTTCTCGTAGTACTCATCAAACAGAAAGTGATCTGCCGTAGCCGTAAGCAGGGGTTCCCATTGCTCGCTTACTTCGGGGGGCAGGTCGAGAGCCATATTAAAATTTACGCCCACAAAGCGGGCATAGTTTTCCACCCGCTCCATGTAGCGGTTCATCCAGTAAATCGAATTGGCAACACGGCTCAGCATAATGACATGTAGATTTGTAAATATCGAATATGGGCAAAATTTGTAAAAGATCAGTCCTGAAAAAACAAAATACTATTCTGTAATCCTAAATATAATAAAAATATTATATTTTGTATAGGTATATTGCAGGCAAGGGCCGGCAGCAGTAGTCAGGTAAATTTAATGCTGAGGGGTGCAGATAAGCAATGAAATCTTCTTAAACTCCAAAAGCGTCCGGGCCCGCCCCAATGAATGAGGCGGGCCCGGACGGGTGGAATGGGAATGAAAAAAAAGGTGCGGAACTACGCAAACTCTTCGACTTCCTTCTTTTGGGGATTTGCTTCCTGACTGCTCTCAGTGGCTTTATCCTGCTTCCGCATAAGTTTCAGAAGTCTTAGTTTGGAGTAATCGTACAGAATCACCACCACGATGACGCAGGAGACTACGTAGAAAACCCTGAATTGTAAATGTGTGTACAGTAAGGCTGAAAGTACGCCGGCACTCAGATACGACACCGCCACGGCGCAGAGCAGCTTGGCCTTGCCCACGAGTTCGGCGTTCTCACGGTACTCTTTCTGGGTAAACATCGAGAACAGGATGCCCAGGTCGGTGGTGAGGCCGGTCAGGTGGGTGGTTTTGACGGCAAAGTTGGAGATACTGGCGGTCAGGCCATTTTGCATACCCATCGCGAACAGCATCAGTGCTACCAGCACTTCTGTTTCGGTGAGCGTTTCGCGGTAGTAGTACTGCCCGTAGGTACCCACTGTCAGCAGGCATAGGAGCTCCAGTACCAGCGGCAGAGCGTGGGCCAGGTACGCATTTTTCCGGTTGAGGTTGATAATGATAAAATTAGACAGGAAAGCGCCCAGAAAGAATAGCAGGATCCAGGAGAATACTACGGCTACCTGGTACCACTGTCCCCTCGCGATTTCCTCGGCCAGAATAGCGTAGTGCCCCGTGACGTTGGATGTGAAGGCAAAAAACACAATGAGCGAGGCTACATTGACCATGCCCGCCGAAATAGCCGTCAGGACGCCGAGCTGAATATTGTCTCTCAGACTGCGGCTATTACTGAATTTCCTAAGCATAGGTTAGTTGGTTCGGGTGAATGTGATTTTGGCAATGCCGCGAGCCTGCATTTCCGTATAGAAGTGGAGTACCATGTGATTTTCGGTGAGTTCGGCCACCGTGTAGCTTTCTTCCATCTGATCATTGTAGTGAAGCACCAGAATGTGCCCCCGCCCTTTCATTTTCCAGTTTAGCTGCCGGCCCGGCCCCTGCTCGGTGATCAGGCGCAGGGTGCCGTCGGGCTTGAACCGCCACTGCTCGGCTCGGTGCACAATCAAATCCTGAGCAATGAGCTGTTTTACACTTTCGGCAATTTGTCTGCCGGAAAGGGAGTCGGCCTGGGTAGTCTGATCCACCTTTTCGTACTCCCACGATTCCTCCTGCCAGTTTCCCGTAAGCAGGGTATCCGGGCTGGGAGTGCCGGCGGTCAGTAGCAGGATCAGGCTTGCGGCGGCGGTCAGAAATGCCAGATAAACGATTTTAAGTTTCATAGGTAATTAATTAAGTGGATATAGATCGCTATCCAGGACGCCTTAGCCCAGGCAGTACTCACGGAGAGTACCACCCGAGTCGTTGGGCGGTTCAGGGCAGGAATTATAAATTTTCAGATACCAGAAACAGCTCCGCCAGCCGGTCTTTTCCCAGGGCCAGGTTTGATTCGCGCCATTCTATCTCAGTCATGGGGAGGGAAGATTTCCGAAAGTAAGGGATCAGGTTGAATCCACGCTTACCTGTCTTGAAACGGTAGGAGCGGGGTACGAACAGCTCGTCGACGGAGTGACCGGCAAGGAAGTTTTCGAAAGCCTGCTGGTTATAGCCCGTAAAGAGGTCGATCGTCAGGGAGTGGATCTGGGAATCATATTTATTTTTAAGTATTTCGCAGGCCTGGGTAAATTTTTCGCTTTGCAGAGTGGACAGGTATTTGGGTTTTGAGAAAAACAGAAGATCGGTGATGGAGTCGGATAAGTAGACGCCATACACCAGGATTAGATTAGTGTTTTCGCCTTCGCACTGCTTCAGGGCTCCCTTTACTGTGTTCAACGATTCAATGGAAAAGTCGGTCGGTATTAGTACGGTTTTCATGGTAGCTGGTAGTTTTGTTTGAGTGAAACAAAGCTATCCATGACCCATTAGAGCGGGATAAGAGCCAAATTAGAATGCAGTGAGAACTGCATTAGAATGAGATTAGAGCGCGTGTAGTCAGGTCGGAAGTGGTATAATTTGCGTTAAAGTTTGTATTTTCCGATGGGTAGCCTGATTTCAACGGTGACGCCCTGATTGAGCACCGAGCTAACGAGGAGATCTCCGTCGTGCATCTTGACTACATTGCGGGTGATGGGCAGCCCGATGCCGTAGCCTTCGAAGCGGTTGGTATTGCTGGCCCGGAAGTAGGGATCGTAGATGTATTTGATTTCATCTTCGGGTATACCTATCCCTCTGTCTTTAATCACAATAATGATCTGATGATCAGAGGCTCCCAGGGCAATCCTGACGAGGTCGTTGTTGGAGTACTTGCAGGCGTTCATCACCACATTGGAGAGAGCCAGATGGAGGAGCTGTTCGTTGCCCTTGACTTTGAGTTTTTCCGGGCTTTCGGGCAGAAGGCTGAAATCGAGCATAATCTTGTTGGCCGGGTAGATCTTATCTACCGTCTCCTTCACATCCAGCACCAGCTGATCTACTCTTACTTTGTCAAACTTCACCACCTTGCCGTTGTAGCTGGTCTGCGCCAGAAACAGGAGCGCTCTGGTTTTCTTGTCTAGTTTTTCGGCTTCTTCAAGGATGGTTATGATCGCTTCGCGATACTCGTGGGCCTGCCGGGGCTTGGACAGAATGACATCAGCCTCGCCGATGATGGAGGTCAGGGGGGTATTGAGCTCGTGGGAAGCGTTGCTCACAAAGTTTTTCTGGGTTTCGAAGGCGGCTTCCAGGCGGTCGAGCATGTCATTGAAGGTTTTAGCCAGGATGCTTAGTTCGTCGTCGTAGTGGGAAACCGAAAGCCGCATGTGGAGGTTTTCAGAACTGATGTCGTTTACCCGCGTTGTGATATCCTGTAAGGGCTGGAAGCTTTTTCGGGAAACCCAGAAAGAAACTACCAGTACCAGCGCAATGGAGATGAGGATAGCCGAAATGAGCAGGTTGCGCAAGTACACGATATGGTGCGTATGGTAGTAGTTTTCGGCCGATACAAGCACGAGGTAGTCTTTGCCACTAGCCTTGTAGCGAATCCCGGCGTAGAAAAGATTATTCTTGCGGTATTCGGAAGCCCCCTCCTGCTTGATGGTGTTCAGAAACTGTACGGGTACATCCAGCGCATTGGCCCGGATACGGACCGAATCGCCGTAGGGGGTGGGCAGGATGCTGATTTTTTCGTTGGGGAGTTGTTCGAGGTATTCCTGCTTCACCTCCCGGATGGCATTGATATCCTGCTCGCTTTCCAGGGCAATTTTGGCAGTAGTGACAGCCCTGATTTCCAATCGTTTGTAGAAATCTACAAATGAGTAGTTGGCAGAAGCATAGTAGATGAAGCCACTGTACAGGACGATCATGGACAGAAAAATGATCGTCAGCAGAAGGATGATCTTGGTTTTGCTTTTCATGGGTTTCCCGTCAGGCCTCCGAGTTTTCTTTCAGGGCGTAGCCCATGCCGATAATGGTATGAATCAGCCGGGGATCGCCATTCTTTTCCATCTTTTTGCGCAGGTAGTTTACGTACACGTCTACCACATTGGTGCCCATGTCGAAGTGAACGCCCCATACTTCTTCCAGAATCTCCACGCGCGACAGCACCCGGCGGGGGTTGTTCATGAACATGAGCAACAGGCGGTATTCGGTCGAGGTAAGGGAAATGTCCTGGTTGCCGCGCTTCACTTCCTTGGTGTAATCATTGAGTTCCAGATCGGCAAACTGGATAATGTGCTGACTGTGGTCTTCCGGCCTGCTACTGTCTTTGCGCCGTAGCAGGGCCCGGGTGCGTGCCACCAGCTCAATGAACTTGAAGGGCTTGGTCAGATAGTCGTCGGCACCCATGTTGAGTCCTGCCACTACGTTTTCGGTGCTCCCCAAAGCCGAAAGCAGCAGGATGGGTATCTGGCTGTCGTGTTCACGGATGTACCGGCAGAGGTCAAGCCCCCCGATGGATGGAAGCATGATGTCCAGTATAATCAGGTCGTAGCTACCCGCGGTGGCCATCTGTAGACCCATGTTCCCATCCATGGCGATACTCACCTCATAGTTTTCTTCGCTGAGGCCTTTGTACACAAAAGAGCACACGTTG
>CATMVR010000444.1 GCA_950075905.1 uncultured Persicitalea sp.
ATGGCGGTCATTTCGGCGTCCGAAAGCGACTGCTCGTTCATCAGCAGCACGATGGGCTTGGCCGATACGCCAAAGTTGGGCTGCGTGGTAAGGGCTCCTTCACGGTACTTCCATTGCAGGTAAGGTTTCTGCGACAGAAAATTAAGTACAAGATCGTGCACGTTTCCGCCGGTATTGTAGCGTAAGTCCAGAATCAGCGCGTCTTTTTTGTACCAGTCGCGGGTCATGTCGCGTACAAACTCCTCGTACTCGCCCATGCCCATGTTCTTCATGTGCACATAGGCAATCCGTTTCTTACTTTTCTGGTCCACGTACTCCTGGTTCCAGTCCTGCCACTCGTCGTAGAGGTTGTCACTGATAGAACTGGCCGGATGCAGCCGTACTGTGTAGCTGGTGTCGGCTCCGGCCCGCCAGAATGTCAGCATCATTTCCTTATCGCGAGAGGGTTTGGTGAAGTAATAATCCCGGTTTTGGGTGGTATCTACTGCTTCGCCGTTGACGTGCGTGAGCAAATCACGGGGTTTGATAGTCACGCCTGCCTTATCCGAAGCGCTTCTTTTTACAAGGCGGGCTACCCGGTAGGGACTGTCCGGCTGGAACAGCAGGCCTGTTTCCATGGTGGCATTTTTGTAAAATACCTTCTCTTCGTCCCCGCTGCTGGAAAAACCCAGGTGCGACGAGTTCAGCTCGCCCAGCAGGTCATTGAACAGCGTGCGGAAATCCTGCCGGTTGGTCAGGTAGGGCAGGTAAGTTGCGTAGCTATCGCGCAAAGCAGCCCAGTTGGCTCCGTGGAAATCTTCACTGTAATAGTTCTCTTCCAGGCCACCCCAGGCTTCGTAGAACATCTGCCGGAACTCCTGCCCCAGATTTTTCCGAAACGTATAGTCCATGGAAATGGCTTCGGTTTTCCCGCTTTCCAGAGTAAGCTTTTTGATGGTACCGTTGGCCAGCAGGTAGGTAGACTCCCCCGCCTGCGCCAGTTCGTAACCCGAAATGCCAGCTTCCACCTTTTCCGTTTTGGGCTCTTCGAAGGGTTCCAGGATCGTGCGCCACAGGGCATTTTTGCCCTGGTCGTGGTTAGAAACAAAGAAAATATGGGTTTTCTCCTTTTTCTGAATCATCTGAATGTCACTTTGTGCCCCAAACGCCGGACCGATAGATTCAACCCGCTCCATCAGATCAAGGGAATCGAGACTGATAGCCACGATGGGTTTCTCTTCTTTTTTGACCGGGTCGACCTTCCCTTTTTTGCCCTTTTCCGACTTTTTCTCCTCGGCGGCCGGAGCTTTCTTTACCTCTTTTTTAAACAACTCCTCAAATTTCTCATCCCGGAACGGCTCATCCAGCCGGGTCAGGGGCAGGCGGTAGATATCCGTATCCTGAGAGCCAAAAGGGTAGTTAGGATGCAGCAGATCTGCCACGAAATAGAGGTACTTGCCATCTGCCGACCATAGCGGCTCTCCTTCCGACACGCCGGACTTCGTCAGGTTGAGCGTTTTGCCCTGTTTGAGATGATGCACAAATATATCCTGCTCAAAATCCCGAAAGGCCGTGAACACCACGTACTCGTCATTGGGCGAAAAATGGGGAGTGCTGCTGTACAATCCCCAAAGCTCATCGCGCAGCAGGGTTTTACTCGTCAAGGTCTTGAGGTCCATCAACCGTACTTCGTTGCGGCCGCTCAGGTACACAGCCTGCGTGCGATTTTTGTTGAAGGCAATGGCCCGGTTGCTCTGTTGGTCGGAGGTTAGCTGCTTTTCGGTACCTTTTCCATCCGCTTTCTGCGTAAACCAATTAGGGTAGCCACCTACGGTCTGACTATACAGTAGCGTAACGCTGTCGGCCAGCCACTTTACTTCCAGCACGCGCTCATCGGGCCGGGTAGGTAGCTGCCGGATAAACTTCCCCTCCTTATCCGACACAAATAGGGCTCCCCGCGATACAAACGCCAATTTTTTGTCGTCCGGCGCTACATCAAAGCTGGAAATTTTTCCTTTGACGTTGTAATCCTGCAACCTGGGCAGCGTCAGATTTTGCGGTAAACTCACCGCAATGGGCGTTGCCTGCCGCGACGCCACATCGTACTGCCACAATTGATAGCCTTTTTCGAAAACCACCTTCCGGCCATCGGCGCTTACCTGCGGGTACTTGATAGACTCCGGGAAATTGGTAAGGGCCGTTTTCTTATCAGCTTCAAATGTACACAGATTATATTGCCCGGTTCCTTCGTCCGACACGAAGTACACCTTGCCATTTCTGTCAATGGTAGCCCACATGTCCTTTCCCAGGTAGTCGGTCAGTTGTTTGTAGACTTTGGTTTTGGGGTTGTAGTATTGAATTTCGGGGTTAAAAGCTCCTTTGTATCCTTTTCGCGTGGCCTGATTGTCGCTTTCCCAGGTATCGTTGAAGTACAGATCGCCGTTGGGGGCCTCAGCTACGCTGTGGATGCGGTTGAAATAGTGCCCGAAAACCCGCTTTGGCGTGCCGCCCTGCACCGATACGGTATAGGTGGTGCCCTGGTTCTGCGCCCCTGACTTGAAGTAAATGGTGTTCGAATCCCAGGACCAGCCCTCTACCACATCGGAAGTACTATGAAAGGTAAGCTGCCGGATGGTTCCGCCGCCCATGGGCATCACGTATACATCCGTATTGCCGTTTTCGGTGGCCGAAAACGCCAGCCACTTCCCGTCGGGCGATACGCGCGGGTGCGTTTCGGAGCCTTGCATGGCCGTGAGACGGGTGGCATTTTGCCCGATCAAATCGCATTTCCAGAGATCGGACTCGTAGCTAAACAGGATCGTCTGGGCGTCGGGGGTCAGCGTAGGGTATGAAGTAAAATACAGGGAACTCTGCGCTAAACCATTGATTGTTAGCAGCATGATCCCCAAAAATAGAAACTGTTTCATTTGCTGAATGAGGTATAGAAAAGGTTGTTGACCCTCTAAATTAGACATTTGGTTGTAAAACCCGTACGGGAGGTAGTACCTTTGGAGAGTTATTTATGGTTTTACTTAGAAAAATAGTATGACAAAGGCAGAAATGGTCACCGAAAAGGGGACAATGCAGATCGAATTTTATGATGACGACGCGCCCAATACCGTTAAGAACTTTGTGGAGTTGTCGAAAAAGGGCTTTTACGACGGCCTGACGTTTCACCGCGTGATCCCCAATTTCATGATTCAGGGGGGTGATCCCGAAGGTACCGGCCGCGGAGGTCCCGGCTACAAGATTGACTGCGAGCTAACCGGCGACAAGCAGTACCACGACCGGGGCGTTCTGTCCATGGCCCACGCGGGCCGCAACACCGGTGGATCACAATTTTTCATCTGCCACAGCCGCGACAACACCGCCCACCTCGACCGCAACCACACCTGCTTCGGCAAGGTAGTAGAGGGCGTAGAGGTAGTGGACGCCATCCGGCAGGGAGACAAGATTCTGAAGATTACGGTGCAGGAAGAGGAAGTAGCGTAAATGTAAATTCACGATCTGATTGGGCGAGGCCGGACGAATTTGATTTCGTCCGGCCTCGTTGGTAAATTACCACTTCCCGGCAGAGGTAGCAATGACAGGATCCCTTACCTTTACAATACAGTATTTACAAATCTCCTATGGAACCGTTAGAAAAAGCCTTGGTCCTGAAAGATGAACTGGAAACCTTCAGGCCCTTGACCCAAGAGCAGGAGCAACGCATCATGCAGAAGTTTCGTCTGGACTGGAATTTTCATTCCAACCATCTGGAAGGTAATTCGCTGACCTACGGCGAGACAAAGGCCTTGATTCTCTTTGGTATTACTGCTCAGGGCAAGCCCCTTAAAGACCACCTGGAAATGGAGGGGCACAACGAAGCCGTGGAATGGGTGACGGAAAGGGCGAAAGGAGAGTACCCGTTGACCGAAAGCTTTATCCGGGAGCTTCACCAATTATTACTTAAAGAACCCTACTGGGTAGATGCCCTTACGCCCGAGGGAGCTCCTACCCGAAAGAAAGTGGAGATAGGCAAATACAAGAGCCTGCCGAATCACGTGCTGACGCCCACGGGGGAGATGTTCTACTTTGCTACACCTGAGGAGACACCCGCGAAAATGGACGATCTGATGCACTGGTACCGGGAAAGGGTAGAGGCAGATAGCCTCAATCCTATTCTGCTGGCAGCCGAGTTTCATTATCGGTTCATCCGCATCCACCCCTTCGACGATGGTAATGGCCGGACGGCCCGTATCTTGATGAATTTTATCCTGATGAAACACGGCTTTCCACCGGTTATTATCAAGACGCAGGATAAAAGCAACTACCTATCGGTGTTGCGGCAGGCCGACAGCGGGATCATTGAACCCTTCGTTTCCTACATTGCCAGCAACCTGGTTCAGTCATTGGAATTGATGATCCGGGGAGCGCGGGGAGAAAGCATTGAAGAGCCGGACGATTTTTATAAAGAACTGGCACTACTCGAACACCGGCTCAACACGGGGAATCAGGAATTAAAAAAAACGGCCGAGTTGATCCGTGCTTTGTATGATAACTCCATAGTACCGTTATTTCAGAAGTTTGTGGAGGAAGGGGAAAAATTTGAGCGCTTTTATGTAGAGTCGAGGTACTTCGTTAGCTCTAATAGCCATACATATGATAATCTGTCTGGTGGAATACCTGCAATCAAAAGTAACATTATAGATAGTACAACCAAATTTGGTATGCTATATAGCTACCAAGCCTTTGCTCATACAGCCTATGGTAATTTTAATCATAATGCACAAATTGAAATCATGTTAGGATCAGATTCCTACTTTATTTTATTAAATGGCAAACACGCCAACTTCGAAAAACGCTACGATGAACAATTAACCGAGGAAGAAATAAACAACCTGGTGCGGGCCGAAATGAAGAGACATAAGGAGCTTATTGAGCAAAAAACAGCTTCTAAATAAGCAAAGCCGGGCAAATTGCCCGGCTTTGATTATT
>CATMVR010000445.1 GCA_950075905.1 uncultured Persicitalea sp.
TTATGGAGCGGGTGTGCACCTTTTTGGTCGTGACGAGCGGAAAGCCGGCGGCCAGGTCAAAGCGCATCTGGTAACCAAACACGCTGATGGTACCCGTGCCCGTCCGGTCGGTTTTGCGGGTACCGTGGTCGAGGATATGTTGTAGTAGATCGTGGTATTGTTGCATGGTTTTGGTTAGCGGTTATTGGTGTACTGGTTATTTGTATACTGGTTATTGGTATATTGGTTTAGTAGTTTACTGGTTATTGGTGGATCGGTTAGCCTAATTATAAAACAACCAGCAACTAATCCACCAGTAACGAATCTACCAGTAACCAATCCACCAGTAACGAATCTACCAATACCTACTCCTCCACCGTCACACTATGGGTAATGGTAGCCGTTGATTCAAACTGCGCGGTGGCCGAGCAGTATTTTTCCATCGATAGCTGCACGGCCCGGTCTACCTTGGTGGCATCCAGGTTAGTACCTTTTAGGATAAAATGCAGATTGATGCTTCGGTAGGGCGTGCGCTGGGTAGCGTCTTCCTTTACCCGCTCGCCTTCGGCCACAATCCGGAAACTGGTGATCTCCTGCCGCTGCTTTTTCATGATGAGCACAATATCAATGGCGCTGCAGCTGGCCAGGCCCATCAGGAGTAGCTCCATGGGCCGTACGCCAGCATTGTGTCCGCCGATTTCGGGCGAGCCGTCCACGTGTACTTTTACCTCCGACGAGCCGGTTCCTTCAAAGTGGAAGGCGTCGTCGAGGCGTACTAATTCGATTTTCATAGGTTTTTTTTATTGAACGCCTCTCCTGGATCAGCGGGAAGGCACGTATGTTTTGTTACCTACAAAAATCCGATTCCTTTTCGAAAGGTTCAAATCAAAATGCAAACTAATTCCCCAAATTGCTATTTAGCCACAACCATAGTACCTTCATGGTCGGAGGCCGGCAAATGTCCGGTACTCCCGGCTTCCCTCCGGGGGACGGTTCCTGATTCCTAAATTCATTATGCAAGCTACAACCTTACCTGATTTACGTCTGGCCGTCCTGATCGACGCTGACAATGTTCCTTCTGCTAATATCAAGGCTATGATGGAAGAGATTGCCAAGTACGGTACGCCTACGTTCAAGCGCATCTATGGCGACTGGACCAACCCGCGCGTGACCAGCTGGAAGGCCGTGCTGCTCGACAACGCCATCACGCCCATCCAGCAGTACAGCTACACAACCGGCAAAAATGCCACAGACTCAGCCATGATCATCGACGCCATGGACATTCTGTACACCGGCCGGGTAGATGGCTTCTGCCTGGTATCGAGCGACAGCGATTTTACCCGGCTGGCCATCCGGCTCCGCGAAGCGGGCATGAAGGTATTTGGCATGGGCGAACAAAAAACACCCTCGGCCTTTACCTCCGCCTGCGACCGCTTTATCTACATCGAAATCCTGGCTAACACGGAAGACTCCAAAACGGTATCCAAAGCCCCCAAAAAGAGCCGCAAGCCCGCGTCGAATGACAAAAAGCTGATCAATCTTATTGCCGGCAGCATCAACGACCTGGCCGACGAAGACGGCTGGGCTTTTCTGGGCGAGCTGGGCAACCTGCTCATCAAAAAGCAGCCCAGTTTTGACTCCCGCAATTATGGTTTTAATAAGCTTCTGCCCCTGATCAAAAGCTACAAGGATTTTGAGGTAGATGAGCGGCCCACGGGGGTATCCAACATCCGTCACGTGTACGTGCGGAATCGGTAAGGGGTTGGTGTTTGTGACCAACAGCTCATACACCGCATTAACCGAGCAACCGGCCACAACTACCAGAACCTGCTCACCTGAAAAATCAAACACCCATGAACGAAAACCTATCGCCTCTTGCGTCCGTGGCCAGCGACGTGAGGCAGCTTATCGAGCAGAGTCGCCAGAAGGTGGCCTTAGCCATCAATGCAGAACTCACCCTACTGTATTGGAACGTGGGGATGCGCATCAACCAGGACGTGCTTGGCAACGAACGCGCCGGGTACGGGCAACTGGTGGTCAAGTCGCTGGCCGGGCAACTTGCCGAAGAGTACGGCAGAGGGTGGGGCGAGAAGCAACTCCGGCATTGTATGCAGTTTGCGGCTGTTTTTCCCGATGAGACAATTGTCTACACACTGTGTAGACAATTGACATGGTCGCATTTGCGACTGATTATCTACATGGATGACCCCTTGAAACGTGCTTTTTACCTGGAAATCTGTATTCACGAACGGTGGAGTGTGCGAACCTTCCGGGAGCGCATCCAATCCATGCTCTACGAGCGCACTGCCATAAGCCGCAAGCCCGAACAAACGATTCTGAATGACCTTGCCCAGCTGCGTAACGAGCAAAATCTAAGTCCCGATCTGATATTTCGTGATCCCTACGTGCTGGACTTTCTGGGTCTGGCTGACACCTATTCCGAAAAAGATCTGGAAACTTCCATCATCGTGGAGCTGCAACGCTTCCTGACCGAGCTAGGCAGCGACTTCGCTTTCCTGGCCCGGCAAAAACGCATCACCATCGACAACCGCGACTACTACATGGACCTGCTATTTTTTCACCGGCGGCTCCGGTGCCTGGTAGTCATTGATTTGAAAATCGGAGAATTTGAAGCCGCCTTTAAGGGGCAAATGGAACTGTATCTGAGCTATTTGGATAAATACGAACGGGTAGAAGGAGAGAACGTTCCCGTCGGGCTGATTCTATGTACTGGCAAGAACGAAGAACACATCGAGCTCATGCAGCTCGACCGCAGCAATATCCGCGTAGCCGACTACCTGACCGCCCTACCCTCGCAGGAGGTGCTGCGCGAAAAACTACACCAGGCCATTATGCTAGCAAAAAGCAAATTGTCGTGATTGCAGTTTTTGATCGGATTCCTTTAATCTGTACTATTTTACAGAAAAACCAATGGTCCAAAAAGCGCAGGGTTAGTGGGTACCGTCGAAATACACCGTCTACCCTGTACCAATCATATTTAAGTAAAAAACGCCGCTAGTCCGATTTAGTATATATACGGTACTAATAAGCAGATACACATTCACTTTACCCATCATGATCCTACGAGCTCTATTTCTGTTTGGTTTCCTGGCCGTCGCCGGTCTGGCGCTGGCCCAACCCAAAGCCTCCGTTGTCAAAGAAGAATTTATTTACGAAACGGCCCCCTTCCCCTCCTGCCACGCTTCGACCATCCTCGAAGTGACGCCCGGCAACTGGATGGCCGCCTGGTTTGGCGGTACCGACGAAGGCAACAAGGACGTAGGCATCTGGCTATCCAGCACCAAAAATGGCCAATGGAGCGCCCCTACGCTGATGGCCGAGGGCATCATCAACGAAAACCTGCGGTACCCCTGCTGGAACCCCGTGCTGTTTAAAGCCGCCAAAGGCCCGCTGTACCTGTTTTACAAAGTAGGCCCCTCGCCCCGCGAGTGGTGGGGCATGCAGCGCACCTCCACCGACAACGGCAAAACCTGGTCGGAGCCGGTGCGTCTGCCCGATGGTATTCTGGGGCCAATCAAAAATAAACCCACCCAACTTGCCGACGGTACCATCCTGAGCCCGTCGAGTACCGAAACCCGCCAAAGCTGGAAGGCGCACGTGGAGCGCTCGACCGATCAGGGCAAAACCTGGACGCTCGTGCCCGTAGATCCCCAAACCGAGCTGGACGTGATTCAGGGTAGTATCCTGACCTACCCCGACGGCCGCCTGCAGATGCTGTGCCGCAGCCGCCAAAACCGCATCGCTGAGGTGTGGTCAACAGACCAGGGAAAAACATGGGGTACGATTACCAAGACCGAACTCCTGAATCCAAGCTCAGGCACCGACGCCGTGACCCTGCGCAACGGCTGGCAGATCCTAATCTACAACCCCACGATTCGGGGCAAGGAATGGGACAACGGCCGGCAGAAACTCCACGTGGCGATGTCGAAAGATGGCAAGACCTGGACGGACGTGCACGTGCTGGAAAACCAGGAAAGGGGAGAATTCAGCTATCCTGCCGTGGTGCAGGCAGCCGACGGCAAGGTACATATTACCTACACCTGGCACCGGAAGAAGATTCGGCACGTTGTACTGGCGCTGGATAAATAGCGCATAATCCAAACTTATTGGGGAGTAGGTTCGTTGAATAAACAACCCTTTCTTCTGCAAACTAACTCCATTCCGCTTTGGGCGGGATGGTTTTTGTTGTTCTTTTGTGGGAAAAAGCGGGACCGCCGGTCGCCTTCCGGCCGACTATCAATTCATGCTAAACCTTTACGATCATCAACTATGTGGACCGAAAAAGATAACCAACTTACCCGTAGCTTCCAGTTCAAAGATTTCAAGGAAGCCTTTCTGTTCATGACTCAGGTGGCCGAAGTGGCCGAAGCCCAAAACCACCATCCCTGGTGGTCGAATGTGTACAACGAAGTGAACATCAAACTGTCTACCCACGATGCGGGTGATACCGTGACCGAAAAAGACCACAAATTGGCCGCGGCCATTGACCTGCTGTACCAAAAAGGGGAACAGGCATGAAGCTATACCTTGTGCCTACACCCATAGGCAATCTGGAAGACATTACCCTGAGGGCAATCAATATACTCAAAAGCGTGAATCTGATTTTGGCCGAAGACACCCGTACGTCCGGGCATTTGCTCAAACACCTCGAAATCAGCAAGCCCATGCAGAGCTACCACATCCACAACGAGCATCAGACCATCAGCCGCCTCACCGACCGCCTGCTCAAAGGCGAAACCATGGCGCTGATCTCAGATGCCGGAACCCCGGCAATTTCCGATCCGGGCTTTTTGCTGGTACGTGAGTGCATCCGGCAGAATATCGCCGTAGAATGTCTGCCCGGTCCCACGGCCTTTGTGCCCGCCCTGGTCAACTCGGGTCTACCCTCCGACCGCTTTACGTTTGAGGGCTTCCTGCCCCACAAAAAAGGCCGGCAGACCCGACTGAAAG